>NZ_JAWOAR010000284.1:0-3099 GCF_046498435.1 Longimonas sp.
ATCAGGTCGTTAATTCTATCCTGGTGTCTTTTCTTTCCTTAATCCGACTGTTGTCATGCAAAAACGTGTCTTTATTGTCGACGACGAACCTAAAATTGGAACGTTATTTACCAATGTACTGGGACGCGACGGGTATCAGGTCGAGGCGTTTGTGAATCCTGTACGTATGCTCGGTGAAATAGACGACGAGCAGCCGCCCGATGTGATTCTCGCCGATATGATGATGCCCGAGATGACGGGGGTTGAGCTGCTGGACGCGCTCAATGAGCGCAACATCACGGCGCCTGTTATCATCATGACGGCGCATTCGTCGGTGCAAACGGCGGTCGAGGCCATGCGGCAGGGGGCCTTTCACTACTTGCAGAAGCCGGTGAACCTGGAAGAGATGCGGGCGCTGCTCGAAAAGGCCATCGACCTGTATGGCGCGCAGCAGGAGCTGGACGAGATTAAGGAGAAGCAGCAGGCCGAGTATCCCATTTCGGGCATTCTGGGCGAGAGTGATCCCATCGTGCAGGTGCGCGAAACGATTCAGACGCTAACGGGCGCCTCAAACACCACGGTGCTTTTCTCGGGCGAAACGGGCACGGGCAAGAACCTGGCGGCGCAGACGCTGCACTACAACTCGGCTCGCTCGCGCGAGGCGTTTACCGAGATCAACTGCGCGGCGCTGCCCGACAATCTGCTCGAAGCCGAGCTCTTTGGCTACGAGAAGGGCGCCTTTACCGATGCCAGCAACGCCAAGCCGGGCATGTTCGAGATTGCCGACGGCGGCACGCTCTTCCTTGACGAAATCGACTCGATGAGTCTGGCCCTACAGGCGAAGCTGCTCTCCTTTCTGGAGAGCCGCACGTTCCGGCGGCTGGGTGGTGTTGAAGACCGCACCGTAAATACGCGCGTGCTCTGCGCCACAAACGCCGACCTGGAGAGCAGCGTGAAGGATAAAACCTTCCGCAAAGACCTCTTCTTCCGCATCAACGTGGTGAACGTGAAGATGCCTGCGCTGCGCCACATGGATCGCGATGTTCTCATCATTGCGGATTCGCTGATCGAGCGTTTCAACAACGAGCTCAAGCGCAATGTGCAGGGGTTCACCGAGGACGCCGAAGCTAAGATGCTCGATCATATGTGGCCCGGCAACGTGCGTGAGCTGCGCAACGTGCTGGAGCGCGCCATGATCTTTGCACAGGACACGCGCATCACTGCCGAGGACCTGACGCTGGCTCCGCCCAGTCAGATTGGCGATGTGCACGGCACAGCGGGTGCGTTTCAGTTTCCGCTCGGGCGTACCATCGAGGATTTGGAGAAGGCGTACATCCTGCGCACCCTCCAAACCCGCGATGAAAGCTACGCCAGTATTGCGGATTCACTGGGCATCTCCAAAAAAACGCTGTGGGACAAACGCAAGCGCTACAACCTCGACGAACAGGTGGAGCGGTAACGCCCTGGTACCAAACACCGTAGTGCTGTGTCACACGTCAATTTTTGGGTTGTAAGGTCCCCGTTCGTATGCTGTCATCTTGAGCGGAGCGAAGCGGAGTCCTGACACGAGCGAAGCGACTGATGAACGCAGTGAATAAAGATCTCCCCCAAGGTTGGCAGGGCCTCTGTCCCACCGTATCTTCTCAACACCAAGGAGATGGTTCGACTGCGCTCACCATGACAGGCTTCGTGGGAGGGTGATTGCAGGGCAACCATCAAAATGAGGATTGACAGAGCAGTAGGGACACGGCGTGTATCTGTTTAGCGGGCCTCAATGATCGCCCGGGATATTCTTCCGACAGCTGTCGGAATACTGATCCCGGGCTAAGGAAACCCATAGCCGGGTACCCTGTGCCGACCACTGTCGGCACCGCTTGCGTCCCCGGCAATCTGTGGGGTGAAGGCCATCGGCACTGCATATCCCCTGGACGTTCACGTCGCTAAACACGTACCACGGCGCGCCGTGTCCCTACCGCGTTCTACGAAACGTACGGGCGTTTGATACGAACTCTGTATGCTTCGTTCAGACATCGTGGGCTGCCAGAATAGAGGTGCGTACGTTGCCTCGATACGCCCCGTCCATACCTCCACACGTCCATACCTCCACCCCCGAATCCGTTTGCAGGGTTCGGTACTACCCCGCATACTTCACCGAGCAGCCGTAGGGCGGTGCGGTCTTGGTAGGCACTTCCTCCCCATTCATCGCCGCGTCGAGCGCCTCCACCACGTAGTTCGTGGCCTCGTCAATGTCGTCTACATTCGTGGATTCAATGCTGTCGATGCCGCCCTTGTAGATGAGCGTACCTTCAGGGTTAATAACATACATGTGCGGCGTCGTCTGTGCGCCGTACATCTGGCCGACCGTGCCCTCTGGGTCCATCAGGATGGCGTCTTGCTGACCGCCCTCTTCCTCGTTACGCGCGTTCATTTCGTCAGGCGGAAAGTGGCCCTGTGTGCCGGGGGCCGACGACACGACCGAGAGCCACACCACGCCGTCCTCGCGATACGTTTCCTGGAGGCGCGGCATCTCGCCGCTTCCATAGAACTTGCCCACAAACGGGCAGTCGAAGTTCAGCCATTCGAGCACCACATACTCTCCTTCGAAATCGGAGAGACTGTGCTCGTTGCCGTTCGTGTCGGTCAGGGTGAAGTCGGGGGCAGGTGCATCCACCTCCGGGTCGTCGACCGGCTCGGCGTGAAAGGCAAGCGTACCGCCCGCAATGAGAAGCAGCGCGAGGGCGGTGGTCCAGAGAGAACGAGTCATGGGTGTGTTGGGGTCTGGTGAAACAGGTTGTGCTGTGTCACAGGTGGTTTGAGCGCCTGGGATCCCTCCCCCTGAATCCCCCCTCCTCTGAGGGGGACGTCATAAGAGCGCACTATGATTCCTTCCTCCTGGAGAGGCATAGGAAACTACGCATCTGAACCCAATCATTCAAGATTGACAGAGTAGTAGTGCTGTGTCACACGTCAATCTTTGGGTTGTAAGGTCCCCGTTCGCATGCTGTCATCTTGAGCGGAGCGGCTCCGCCAAGGAGACGCGGAGTCCTGACACGAGCGAAGCGACTGATGAACGCAGTAAATACAATGTGAACGAAGGAGCGGCAGTCATAAAAAGAAACG
>NZ_JAWOAR010000263.1:0-7661 GCF_046498435.1 Longimonas sp.
AGTTTGAACTGGACCAGCAGGGCCACTTCGTAGGCAGCCGCGACACGCTTGCAACCCAGATCGAAGCCCTTATGGGCGATGCGAACGCAGGCGGCATGAGCGACCCCAGCATGTTCGTAGAGCCGCTGATGAACCAGTTCCGCTTCTATCCCGACACACCCGTATCGGTCAGCGACAGCTGGGAAATTGAGACCGAACTGAATATGGGCATGCCCTTCATGGTCACCGCCGTGTATACGCTCGATGAGGTGGTGGATGCAGAAGCAATGATCGACGTGGTCATTGAACTCGAAACCGACGGCAGCCCCCTTGAACTGGGGCAAGGCGTAGAAGCCGAAGCGTTCCTGTCGGGCACACAGTCGGGCACGCTCACTGTAGATCTGGAGTCGGGTCTGTTGCAGGCCATGGAGCAGTCCGGGTCTATTTCAGGATTTGCCGAGTTCACCCCGCCGGGCCAAAGCGAGGTCACCGAAATGGATATGGATATCCAGAGCGACGTGTCGTTTGAAGCCGAGCGCGTAGCCGACTCCGCTGCCGAATCAGAGACCGAGTAACTCCTGGGCCAACGGTTTTATCCGGACGGTTTGCCCCCGTGTCTACGTTTTTTTCCTATGTCCCGTGCTGTTGTGCGTCTTGCTCCAGAAGGCTCTGCACTCATTGGTGTTGCTGCGCTGCTGGCCCTGCTGCTGGGCGGCCTCGGCCTCTGGTTTGGAGGCATCGGGGGGGCGCTGATGGGCGGGGTAGGCACCCTGGCGCTCGGGTTTACCGTCTGGTTCTTTCGGGACCCAGAGCGCCACGCCCCCACCGAGGCCCGCACCGGCACCGCCCTCGTGGCCCCCGCCGATGGCAAGGTCGTGGAACTGGTGGAGAATGAGGCATCCGACTTTATCGACGGACCGGCGCGGCGCTGCTCCATCTTTCTCTCGCCGCTGAATGTACACGTCAACCGCGTGCCCGCCACCGGCACCATTGCATGGACACGCTACATACCGGGCGAGTACCTGGTGGCCTGGCACCCAAAGGCCAGCGAGAAGAACGAGCGCTCGGAGGTAGGCATGCACCACACGTCGGGCGTGCCCATTGTCTTCAAGCAGATTGCAGGCGCGGTGGCCCGGCGCATCGAGTTTACCCTACACGACGGGCAGACCGTAGAGGCCGGCGCGCGCTACGGCATCGTCAAGTTCGGCTCGCGCATGGATATTCTGGTCCCCGACTCCGTCGAATGGACCATCGAGGTAGGCACCCGCGTGCGGGCTGGTGAAACGATCATCGGTCACCTTCATCCTCCAGATGCTCCTGCGTCGTAGTCGTTCTGCTTCTTCCGGTAGTCAGCTGGTCGTCAGCGTCTTATCATGCGGATCTGTGGTTTCTTTTTGTCTCCAGTGCTATGCGCAGCGCCGAATGCCTCCCCCGAATCGGCCACGCGACGGCGCGAAATCCGACGGCGGTTTGAGGCCTACCGCCAGTCGCGCCGTGCAGATCGGGGCGAGCGCCCCCCACCCCGCGTGGCGGTGCCCTCGTTCTTCACGCTGCTGAATCTGTTCTGCGGCTTCCTGGCCCTCACCCAGGTCTGGGAGGGCAGCTTTGTGATGGCCTGCTGGCTGATTGTCCTTGCCGGTTTTTTTGATCTGCTCGACGGCATGATGGCGCGTCTTACCAACGCGGTAAGTCCCTTTGGCGTGGAGCTGGATTCGCTGAGCGATGTGGTGTCGTTCGGGCTGGCTCCGGCCTTCCTGGTGTATGTGTACAGCCTCAACGAATTTGGGCCGCTGGGCCTGATTGTGGCCGCCCTGCCGGCCCTGTGCGGCGCGGTGCGGCTGGCCCGCTACAACATGAGCTTCGACGGCGAAAAGAAGGACTATTTTGAAGGGCTACCCATTCCGGTGCAAGCTGTAACCGTTGTTGCCTTCATCCTAACAGCCGAGACTGCAAGCTGGGGCCCCGAACTGGCTCAGGTGCAGGTGCTCGTGCCCGTGGTTATCGTGCTTTCGGCGCTTATGGTGTCGAGCATCAACTTCGACGCCATTCCGCGTCCGACTGTGGCGTACATTCGGGCGCGTCCGCAAAAAGTATTGGCATATGTGCTAGCCGGTGTGCTTATTGTAGGATTGCAGGCTGTGGGACTACTTGTTGTGCTTGCGCTGTATGTGCTGCATGGCATGGGCCAGGCGGCCTACCGGCTGGGCAAAGCGCTCACAACCCCGCTAACGTAACGCCACCGGCGCACGCCACCCGTTCCACTGCTACCTATTCCTGCGTAGACCGGTTAGGTAGACCGGCTGGTTTGTTTACTCACTGGAGGCCGCAGCCTGCGCTGCGATTCGTTTTCTTGCTGTGTTTTTCTGCTTTTGGCTATGCCAACGTACCACGCTACTATTGCAATTACGCTGCGTCCATCCATTCTTGACCCAGAGGGCAAGGCCGTACATCAAGCGCTTCAGAATCTGGGCCAAACCAGCGTGCAGAATGTGCGCGTGGGCAAGCGCATTACGCTAACCATTGAGGCCAAAACCAAAGATGCCGCTTATGACGTGGCCGAAACGTCGTGCCAGAAGGTGCTGGCCAACCCCGTCACCGAAAACTATGAGATCGAGATTGCAGCCGCAGCCCCGTCGGCGGCCTAATCGCGTGCCCTTGCTTTGGCCTTTGGTGCCACTTGTACTTTAGCTTGCGGTCCTATGGCTTCTTTTACACTGCTTTCTGATGCCTTGTCGCTCGGCTCTGTACCTCCGCTGCATGAGGGCACCGGCCTGCAATGGGGAGAGCGATCCCTGTCTCCAGGTCCGCAGCCCACAGCCGCCGCGCCGGAAACGGCCTCGCCCGATGTGGAGGTGCTCGAAGAGGAAGACGACGGAACCGACACCGACGCTCCCTGGACGGTTATCCTCTTCAACGACGAGGTGCACACCTTCCAGGAGGTGATTACCCAGTTGGTCAAGGCCACGGGCTGTACATCTGCAAAAGCCGAAAAACTGGCATGGACGGTGCACACCAAGGGCAAAGCCACCGTGTACGAAGGCTCGTTTCAGGAGTGCTTCGACGTCCAAGCCATCCTCAATGAGATTAACTTGATCACCGAGATTCGAGGATAGACGCGTGGCTTCGTCCCCGCCCTGCCTTTTTAATTTGGTAAAGCAACGGGTCGTCCGCTCGCTTATACTACATACAAAGCCTCCTCCCCCCACCCTCGCAGGGCGTACTTGCTGTCAGCCGTAAACCCTGTATCGCCACGGTGAAAACCGAATCCGTGGCTTGGAACCGACCGCAGCCGCTTGCTTCTTCATTGCACCCTTTCGTCTTAGCTTTTTACACTGACTATGGATTTAGCCCCACTCACTGTGCTGAACGGTGCCTACACCGTTCGCCGTACACTGGAGAACTCCAGCCCGTTCGATTTCAAATACCTGGGCGAACGGTCGTCTGATGGCCAGGAGGTCATCATTCGCGAGTTTTTTCCGTCGCCCCTCATCCGTCGTAAATCTGGGAAAACGTCGGTCAGTGCAAAAGGACAAGACCAGCAGGCGGCCTTTGACGAGGGACTCGACTACTTTGCGAAAGAATCGCGCGTGCTGGGCCAGCTCTCTCATCGGGCGTTGCCGCAAGACTACGACGTGTTTGAGGCCAACGGCACGATGTATCGTGTGCGGAATCAGCATCCGAGTATGCCGCTCGCCGAAGGCTTGCGCACAAAGGGCGCACTGCCCGAAAAAGCGGCGCTTACAATTATGATACCCGTGCTCGAAGCGCTGCATGAGGCCCACGAGGCGGGGCTCTACCACGGCGGCGTTTCCCCCGACACCATCCGCCTGCTTCCCGATGGCAATGTGCTCGTTACGGGCTTCCGCGGGGCCTATCTGCAACTGGCTCGCGACCTGGACGTGCTCGACGACTTCATTCACCCCAGCACGAGCGCGATTGAGCAGTATACGCCGCGCGCTGAGCAGGGGGCTGCTACCGACATCTACGCCGCAGCCGCCACCATCTGCATGATGGTGACGGGCAACGAGCTGCCCACCGCAAAAGACCGGCTCTCTGACGACCAGGCCGACCCGATGGAGCTGCTCGTGCAGGATGCGGATGCCTTTACCTCGCCCGAGGTGCGCGATGTGCTCCTAAGTGCACTGCGCGTTGATCCGTCAAAGCGGCTTCAGTCGGCAGAGGAACTGCGCACCACGCTGGAGTACGCGTCGGAGCGCTACGACAGCGATGACGATGCCTACGTCGTAGTGCCAGTCGAAGACGATGGCCCTGCCGAAGCCAATGTCATCAGCGAAGGCCCCTCCGATGACGGAGGTACCAATCCATTGCTCATTGCACTGCCAGCGCTTGTTGTAGTGGCTGGCCTCGCCGCCTGGTTCTTCATGGGAAGCGGTGATCCCTGCAAAGACTTTACGGCCGTATCCATCGATGAAGCCCGCACCTGCTACCTCGAAAACAACACCCCTGTTGAGGTTACGCTTAGCGGCACCGTAACGCGCGCCTTCGACGATTACGTACGCATGCAGGATGAAAGCAGTGATCTGGGAGCCAGCGGCATCGTCGTGCGGCGTACAACCGGTTCGTTCCACGATGCCGTTTCCAACGGCGACATCACCCCCGGCACGCAGCTTGACGTAACTGGCACCATAAGCGACTTCAATGGACTGCTCCAGCTCAACGAAGAAAACCTCGACGACTATGAAATCACCGGTACCACCGATGTGCCTGAGCCACTTTCAATAGACGTGCCGACGCTGGCCGATGAGGGCCTTGCATACGAAAGCGTGCTGGTGCGTCTGGAAGACCTTGAGATCGATGACGATGCAACCGAGTTTGAGGGGCAGGCGGACTACGTTGTCGTGCAAGATGGCAACACAGCCGCATTCCGCATACAGCGCTCCTCCGAAACGGAACTGCCTGGGACATCCGTGCCACAGGAGGCATTCACCTACGAAGGCGTCGTTGGCCAATTCAACGGCGAGCCGCAGCTACTCCCCATCCGCACCAGCGACTTGCAGGTGCAGGAGTAAGCAATGCGTGCCTTTGCCGCAAGCGGTAATCTTCTCTGATCTGCCGTTGCCTGTAGCACAACGTAAAGCGCCCCACGCTGTCAGAGTGTGGGGCGCTTCTGTATATTGACGAGATGCGTCGAGATACGCTTATTATCCGTTGCGCTATGCGGCTTCAGCCGTGGCAGGGGCCCACATCTCGTTCTCCTCTTTTGAGGCGTCCATGTTCACAGGAACGGGGTAGTTGCCTGTGAAGCACGCGGCACAATAGCCCTGCGTGTTGTTTGAGTTGGCGCCATACACGGCCCGCTTCATACCCTCTACCGAGAGGTAGGCCAACGAATCCACCCCGAGCCACTCGCCAATCTCTTCCACGCTGTCGAACTGATTCGCCAGGAGCTCCTCCTTGTTGGGGAAGTCCATACCGTAGAAGCATGGATGTGTAACCGGCGGGCACGACACCCGAAAGTGCACCGAGGAGGCCCCCGAATCTCGCAGCATTTTTATGAGATGCCGGGCTGTGGTGCCACGCACAATGGAGTCATCAAGCACAATGACTGTGCGGTCTTGCAGCAGCCCCTCGACTGTGTTGAACTTACAGCGCACCTTCATTTCACGGCGGTCCTGGCCGGGCGCAATGAACGTGCGCCCTACGTAGTGATTCCGGATCAGCCCAAGCTCGAAGCGGCAGCGGTAGCCTTGCTCTGTGCATTCATTGGCGTAGCCAAGGGTGGCGGTGTTGGCCGAGTCGGGCACTGGAATGACAATCGGCGTTTTGGCATCGTCGTCAACCTCGGGGACGGGCGCCTCGCGGGCCAGCTCTACACCCAGGCGGCGGCGCACCTTGTCGACCATCTCGCCGAAGATCTTGGAGTCGGGCCGCGAGAAGTAGACGTACTCGAAGATGCACTGGCTTACGCCGAAGTTCGTGGGGATCTCGTAGCTCTGGAAGTCGCCACCGTTCGCGCAGCCCTCGCGATCGATGACCAGGATCTCGCCGGGGCGGATGTCGCGCACGAACTCGGCACCGATCATGTCGAAGGCACACGTTTCGCTGGCCACACAGTACGCAGCCCCGCCCGCCTGGTCGGGATCGCCCAGCCGTCCCAGCGCGAGTGGACGAAAGCCGTTCGGGTCGCGCACGGCAATCAGATGCTCATCGGTCAGGAGCACGAGTGAGAATGCACCCTCCACCTGCATCAGCGCGTCGATGACCTGGTTCAGGTGCTTCTGGCGACGGCTCTGGGCCGTGAGGTGCAAGATGAGCTCGCTGTCGCTGGTGGTCTGGAAGAGCGTGCCGCGCTCGCTGAAGCTCTTGCGCAGCTCGCGCGCGTTCGACAGGTTGCCGTTGTGCGCCAGCGCCAGGTTGCCTTTGCGGTGGTGCACCACCAGCGGCTGAATGTTGGCGCGGTTCTGCGACGAGCCCGTGGTCGAGTAGCGGTTGTGGCCAATGCTGGCGTCCCCAATGAGGTGGTCGTCGAAGAGCTTCGGGTCGTCGAACACGTCGAGCACGAGCCCAAAGTCGCGATGCACCGGCATGATGGGGGCGCCGGTCTCGGGGTCGGTGGTCGACGTGACAATCCCGCTCGATTCTTGGCCGCGATGCTGCAAGGCATGCAGGCCGTAGTAGGTGTGGCGTGCAGCATCAGGAGTATTGAAGATGCCAAAGATACCACAGTGGTCTTTCACACTCATAAGTCAGGGGGAGGCTGGCGCCGACGGACATCGGCAGATGGCAGAGAAGCAACAGCGCATCCACGGTAGATGCACATGTAGGCAACCTGTGCCGCCCGGAGATTGATCCGCTGGGGCGTTTGCTTCAATCGACCTTCGTGGCAACGGTCCGCTCCTGCTGCTACAGCGCAATCAGGGCAGCGGCGAGCCCGATGCCCACGGCGTTGGCGGTCATATCACGCCAGCTGAAGACGTTTTGAGGGCGGCGGTGATCGTACAGCTCTTTGGTGAGGCCAACGGTGAATCCGGAGGTGAGCGCCCACGGCACGGATTCGTTGTGCGAGAGCGCCGTTTTGTGAGCAAGCACGTACTGCGAACTGAGCGTCCACAGAAAGCTGTAGCTCAGGTGCAGCGCCTTATCGCGGGCGAACCACGGGTCCTTGCGAGCGGCGCGGTGCAGTGTGCGATACGAGATGCGCGTTGCAACCGGGCGGGTCGGCGCACAGGTGGGGGCTGCGTGTGGACGCACGCTTCGGGCAGGCGTAAATCGGGTGGGCTCCTCATGCATCCGAATGGAGGCCAGAGCGGGGCCGTGGGATGGGCCGCTCCCGGAAATGTTCGGGCAGGCGGCGCGCGTCTGGCTCTGCGCCTGAACGGGCGGGGGGAGCAGGAGGCTTAGCATCCCCCCAACTCCAATTAGCCCGCAAAGCAGTATCCCGATACGCTTTACATACATGGCGTTAGAGCGTGCCGGTGATGTATCCGATGATGATGATAAGCACCACAATCGGAATGATGTAGCGAATCACGAACATCCAGACCGAGAGCACCTGAGCGCTCAGGTTGCTGCCCTGCATCATCTCCTGGGCGGCTTCGTCGGCGCCCCAGACCCAGCCAATGAAGATGCTCAGGAAGAACGCGCCAAGGGCAAGTCCGACGCTGCCCACGTAGTAATCCATGAAGCCCAGAAAGCCGGTATCGGGACCGAAGATGCCGCCT
>NZ_JAWOAR010000309.1:0-12263 GCF_046498435.1 Longimonas sp.
ATGGAAACACAGGTCTGGCTCGATCATGCGCGCATGTGTGGCTATCTGGAAGATGCCGAGTATAGGGCACTCGATAAAGCCTGGCAACAGATTGGCGGCATGCTTCAGCGCATGATTCAACGCGCCGATACGTTCTGTTCTTCGTCTGCCGAATAGCCTGATTCCTGCCAGCACCGCCATCCTCCATCTACCATCCTCCATCTACCATCCTCCATCTACCATCCTCCATGTCCCCCAATCCAAAATCGCAAATCCAAAATCGCAAATCGGATAATCCAAAATCCAAAATCGCAAATCCAAAATCGAAGACCGCATTCGTCACCGGGGGCACCGGCTTTGTGGGCAGCCATCTGGTCGAGGCGCTGCTGGAGCGCGGGTATGACGAGGTACGCTGTCTGGTGCGCGACCGCCAAAAGTGGCTGGGGCCGCTCGATATTACGCCGGTGCGGGGCGACTTGACTGACGTAGAGGCGCTCTGGAAAGGGCTGCAAGGCGTTGATGAGGTGTACCATGTCGCCGGCATCACACGGGCGCAGGACTGGGATACGTTCTACCAGGCCAACGTGCGCGGCACGCTCAATCTGCTCGGCGCGGTCAAGCAAGTGGCTTCCGATGTGGACCGCGTACTCATCACCAGCAGCCTGGCCGCCGTGGGACGCGGCGCCGATGGCGCGGCCACCGAAGACGATCCGCTACAGCCAGTGAGCCGCTACGGACGCAGCAAGGCCGAGATGGAGGAGGCGCTCCGCAGCACGCATCAGATGCCGACATCGTACTGGGAGGATCTGCCGATTACCGTGGTGCGTCCGCCTGCGGTGTATGGCCCGCGCGACCGCGACATCCTCACGTTCTTTCAGGCGGTAAACAGCCACGTCTGCCCGGTCGTTGGCGGCGGCAGCGATCCGGCGGTGAGCCTCGTACACGTGCGCGACCTGGCTCAGGGCATGATTCAGTGCGCCACGCATCCCGATGCACTGCGCGAGGTGTTCTTTCTGGGGAGCCCGCGCCCATACGCGTGGAACGAGGTCAAGGCCGCCTCTACCGCCGCGCTCGACACGTGGGCGGTTACGATGCCCGTGCCGTCATTTCTGGTGGGAGCCCTGGGCGCTGCATCGGAACTGTGGGGGAAAGTTACCGGGTCGTATCCCGCCTTAAACCGCGAAAAGGCCCGCGAAATCCGATACGCCGCCACCATGTGCAGCAGTGAGAAAGCGAGGCGCATGGTCGGATACGAACCTGCCATTGCGCTCGACGAAGGGGTTGCCGAAACCATCGCCTGGTATCGCGAACAGGAATGGCTGTAGAGGGATGCACAGGCGCTGCCTCCGCCCGATCGTGTAAAGGCTGTTACAGGCGCCAGCGCCCGGAACGGAGGTCGTGCAGCTACAGTGAGGCTACCTGACCTCGCCCCTATTTTTCGCATTCCACCGGCCCCGCCCTGTGTCCGATACGCCCCCGCCCAGCGACTTTTCGTCTGCCGATCCTGATGTGCTTCGCAACTCAACCACCACGCGCGCCGAAGTTGCGTTCCTGATGCTCGCTGGGGTCTTTATCGGCGCGCTGGTCATGACCAACGCCATTGCCGGGAAGTTCTTCGTGCTGTTCGGACAAGAGCTTTCAGCGGGCATTATTGCGTATCCGGTCACGTTTCTGGTGACGGATCTCATCTCGGAGCTCTTCGGACGCAAGCGCGCCAGCACGGTGGTGGGGGTGGGATTTGTTGTGAGCGTGTTTGTGACGCTCGTGGTGTGGATTGCGGCGCAGGCTCCGGTCTACGACGCCTCACCCGTTTCGCAAGAGGCGTTCGACATGGTCTTCGGGCTGATGCCGGGCATTGTGCTGGGCTCGATGATTGCGTACCTCACCGCACAGTACATCGACGTGCAGATCTACGAGGGGCTGCGCACGCTCACTGACGGCAAGTACATGTGGATTCGCAACAACGGCTCCACCTTCTTCAGCCAGCTGGTGGATACGACAATGGTCGTGACGATTGCGCTGGTCTGGTGGCCGCAGATCGACGGAAATCCGCAGACCGAGGCGCTGGCATGGTCGACCTGGCAGGGCATTGTGTTCGGACAGTACGTGTTCAAGCTCGGCATTGCTGCGCTCGACACGCCGGTGCTCTACGCCTGCGTGTACGCCCTGCGCCGCTGGATTTCCAACGATCCGGAAGCGCCCACCTCCGCCTCCCCCGAAAGCGATATGGCACCGGCCCACACGTAGCCGGTGCACGTGCGGTGGTGGCTGGAGACTACTGCTGTGTCAACCCTCATTTTGATGGTTGCTCTGCAATTATCCCCCCAGCGAAGCGTGTCATGGTGAGCGCAGTCGGACCATCTCCTCGGTGTTTAGCAGGAACTTTTCGGGACGGCACAGCACGCGTATCCATCTGGTTTAACCCAAACATTGACCTGTGACACAGCACTACTGCACCAGTTCCAGTCGGTCGTTCCGGTATCGGTGGATGAACAGCCCCTGGTTAATGTTGCCCTCGCTAAAGTCGATGCGAATGCCGAGCCCTTCATACCGCTCTGCCGAACGTAGCATATCGGGCCGAATGCGGGTAGACGTGCTGTCCAGTCCACCGAGCAGATAGCTGGCCACATCGTAGCCCGTATATGACAGGCGCCGAGCAGTGGGCGACTCGGCATCGGGGGTGGTGCCCGTCAAGATTTCGTAGGAGCGTACAAACTCTTGGACCTCAGGGCGAGACGTGTTCACGTAGAAGTCGTTGGTGTAGGTCGCCGTAAATTTGCTGGCCTCCTTCTCAATACCCAGATCATGCCACTCGGCATTCCCCAGTGCGCGCAGTCCCATTCGCATGCGCTCCAGGCCAACCAGCGCTTCTTGGATGCGCCCGCGGGCATTACGCCCGGAAAACGGCAAGTACACGGCTTGTGCCGATGTCATCATAGAATCGGTAATGGTGCTATCGGAGCGCATGGCATTGGGCAGACGTGACCACGACCGGTCGCCTTCCACCTCGTACGTAAATGGGATGTCCATGCCGATGGATCGTGCCTCGTCGCGAAAGCCCTCGGCCATGCGCTCGCTCAGCCCACGCCCTTGCTCATAGATGAGCGCCGTTGAGCGAATAAGCAGCCCCTCGGCGGCGTAGCGCGCCATCGCCCGGCCTCGCATTTCGATGGACGGGTTGGCCTGAAAGACATATGTGCGCCCTTCCGACACGCTCGACTCGGTAGCCAGCGGGGCCACAAGTACCACGCCTGCCTCCTCAGCCGCCGCCCCGGCCTGCTCGGCCTGCTGACTGTAAAACGGCCCGATCACAACATCTACCTGATCCATGCGCACGAGCGAATCGACGGCCGCTTCAATTGAAGCCTCGGCGTTCCCGTCGTCCGTGTGAAAGTGGCGCACGTGCATCTTAGCGATGCGCTCCGGCGTGCGCGTCTGCTCGGTAACGGCTTGCAACGAATCGACGACCATCGTATCGCGCGAGGTAACGAGCGTCGTGGCTCCGTCTTCCTCGGCGCGTTCGTCATCGAAGAAGTCGGCTGTGTCATGCACGGTGACCTCGTCGGCCTCATCGTCCAGTTCAGGCGGCAGCACGTAGCGGCGCGCAAGCCCGTTATGCCGATCAACAGCCAGGCGTACGCCGTTAAAGAAGGCCTGTGAACGCGCCGCCTCTTCGTCTTCCAGATTGATCATCAATCCAATACGCAGCGTATCGGGAGCCGACTGGCCCGACTGCTGCCCGTCGCGTGCGTAACTGATGATCTGATTGGCCTGTGCACGATAGGTGGTGTCGGGATAGCGGTCAAGGAGCGTTTCCAGAATAGAGATCGCATCCTCATAGCGTCCAGTTCGGTAGAGGGCCCGCCCCCCCATAAGAAGTGAGGCTGTCGTTTTTTGATGCAGAGGATACTCAACGGCAGCTCGAAAGCGCCGGTAGGCCTCGGTGTATTCGCCCTCCTCAAAGGCAGCCAGCCCCTCTTCGAAGAGCAGTTCGGCATCCTCATTTTCAGGAATCTCGTCGTTTTGCTGCGCTATGGCTCCGGGCACAACACCCACCAGCAGCACAAGCATAATAGAAATCCAACGCCACATAATCGGTCTCGTCTCGATGATCAGCAGTGCGACAGGAGCAGCAGGCGTTGGGCACGCGCCGTACAAGGGATACGCCAGGCGCTACTCCCACTCGATGGTACCCGGCGGTTTCGAAGTGATGTCGTACGTGGCCCGGTTGATGCCGCGCACCTCGTTGACGATGCGGTTGGCCGTGTGCCCCAGCATGTCGTGCGGCAGATGCGCCCAGTCGGCCGTCATCCCGTCGACGCTCGTCACGGCACGCAGCGCGCACACGTGCTCGTACGTGCGCTCGTCGCCCATCACGCCCACCGTTTGCACCGGAAGCAGCACGGCCAGCGCCTGCCACACTGCGTCGTACAGATCGTGCGCCCGCAGTTCCTCAATAAAGATCGCGTCGGCGGCTCGCACGGTAGCCAGGCGCTCGCGGGTCACTTCGCCCATAATGCGAATGGCCAGCCCCGGCCCTGGAAACGGATGCCGGTTTACGATTGACGACGGCACGTCCAGCAGCTCGCCAATGGCACGCACCTCGTCTTTGAACAGTTCGCGGAAGGGCTCCAGCAGCTCAAACCCAAGCTCTTCAGGCAGCCCGCCCACATTGTGGTGCGTTTTGATGGTGACAGACGGCCCCTTGAACGACACGCTCTCAATTACGTCGGGGTAGAGCGTGCCCTGCGCTAAAAATGCGGGACGTGTGCCCAGGTCCTCGGCCAGCGCGTCGGTCTCGGCGGTAAACACGTCGATGAAGGTGTTGCCAATGCGCGTGCGCTTCTCTTCGGGGTCGTCGATCCCTTCAAGCGCATTGAGGAAGCGATCGGTAGCATCCACCGCACGCAGGTCCATGTTAAAGTGGCCGCGGAAGGTATCTTGCACCTGCGTCCATTCGCCCTTGCGCAGCAGTCCGTTGTTCACAAAGATGCAGTGGAGCTGATCGCCAATGGCTTTGTGCAGCAGCGCAGCGGCAACCGAGGAATCGACCCCACCTGAAAGCCCCAAGATGACGTGCTGATCGCCCACCTGCTCGCGAAGCGCCTCCACCTGTGTCTCCACAAACGACGCAGGCGACCACGCCCCTTCGCACCCGCAGATACGCAGCGCAAAGTTTTCGAGCAGTTGCGCACCGTAGTCCGTATGCACCACCTCGGGATGAAACTGCACGCCAAAGTGCGGCCTGTCGGTGTGGCGTACGGCTGCGATGGGTGCATTTTCGGTGCGCGCCAGCACCGTGTAGCCATCGGGCAGCGCGGTGAGGTGGTCGCCGTGGCTCATCCACACGGTGGAGCCGTCGGGCATGCCTTCGAGCAGAGCGTCGGTACGGTTCTCGTTGGGGATGCGCAGAGTGGCGCGCCCAAACTCGCGGCGTTCGGCCCCCTCTACGGCCCCGCCTGCGATGTGAGCCATCGACTGCAAGCCGTAGCAGATGCCCAACACGGGGACGGGACTACCATCATCGCGGGTCAGGCGCAGCAGCTCCGGGTCAAGCTCCGGCGCGTAGTCGTCGTACACCGAGCACGGCCCGCCCGACAGGATGACGCCATCGGGTTCAAGGGCGGCAAGCTCTTCTGTGGGACGTGTACACGGGTGGATTTCGGAGTACACCCCGGCCTCGCGAATGCGGCGGGCGATAAGCTGGGTGTACTGCGATCCATAATCGACGATTAAGATGCGCTCTTCGGTCATGCGGCGGAGCATCTATTGGAAAAAAGACAGCAAGAAACGGTCGGATTACGCGACGTCCGCGTATTCCTCGGCATCCAACAGATCGTCGAGTTCGCTTTCGTCTTCGAGTTCGATAACCACCATCCAGCCGTCGCCGTACGGGTCTTCGTTGACCTGCTCAGGTGCGCTTTCGAGGCTGTTATTTACCTCGATGATGGTGCCCGACATGGGCATAAACAGCTCGGAAACGGTCTTCACTGCTTCGACGGTGCCGTACACGTCGCCCGCAGAGAGTTCCGTGCCTTCGGGCTCCAGTTCAACGAACACAATGTCGCCCAACTCGCCCTCGGCAAACTCAGTGATGCCGACGGTGGCGGTGCCGTCGTCGTTCAGGCGCAGCCATTCGTGGTCTTCGGTGTAGTACAGGTCGCTGGGATAGCTCATAACAGGTGCATGGGTTAGGGGGAAACGAAGCGCCGGTGCGGATTCGCATACGCCGACGCCAAAAAGATGACCGGGGTGCTGTTTGGAGAGCGTTATGCGTTCGGGTCGAACGTGAACGTCTCCATGAACTGGGTGTCGAATGTGCCAGCCTGGAAGTCCTCGTTCTCCAACAGTTGCTGATGGAACGGAATGGTTGTTTTTACGCCTTCGATCACAAACTCGTCGAGAGCCCGCTTCATGCGTTTGATGGCGCGCTCGCGGGTGTCGGCGTGCACGATGAGCTTGGCAATCATCGAGTCGTAGTGCGGCGGAATGCGGTAGCCGGTGTAGGCATGCGTATCCACCCGTACGCCCAGTCCGCCCGGCTGGTGGAACGCTGTAATCGTGCCGGGCGAGGGGCTGAACTTGCGCGCCGGGTCTTCCGCGTTGATACGGCACTCAATGGAGTGCCCCCGCAGCGGACTCTCGGTGCGGGTCACCGTCTCGCCCATCGCTACCTGAATCTGATGTTCGATGATATCGCAGTCGGTGACTTCTTCGGTGACGGGGTGCTCGACCTGGATGCGCGTGTTCATCTCCATGAAGTAGAAATTCTTCTCGGCATCCACCAGAAACTCGATGGTGCCGGCCCCGGCGTAGTTGAGCGCGGCGGCGCCCTGGGTGGCGGCTTCGCCCATGCGGGTGCGCAGGTCGTCGTCTACGATGGGCGAGGGGGCTTCTTCGAGCAGCTTCTGGTGGCGGCGCTGAATGGAGCATTCGCGCTCGCCGTAGTGCATCACATTGCCTTTGCCATCGCCTAGCAGTTGAATCTCGATGTGGCGCGGGTTCATGACGCACTTTTCGAGATACATATCGGGATTGCCAAAGGCAGCGTCGGCCTCGGAGCGGGCGCCTTCGTAGCGCTGCTCGAAGTTCTCGGGCTCGCGCACCAGGCGCATGCCGCGTCCGCCGCCGCCCGCACTGGCTTTCACCATCACCGGATAGCCAATTTCGGCGGCCAGGCGTTTGCCTGCTTCCATGGATGGGAGGATGCCGTCGGAGCCGGGAACCACAGGCACGCCCGCCTCGGCCATGGTCTTCTTGGCCTGACTTTTCTCGCCCATCAGGCGGATGGTTTCGGCTCGCGGCCCGATGAACGTGATGTCGTGGTCAGAGCAGATCTGGCTGAACTCAGCGTTTTCGGAGAGGAAGCCGTAGCCGGGGTGAATCGCATCGGCGCCAGTGACTTCGGCGGCGGCAATGATGCGGTCGGGCCGCAGGTAGCTCTCGCTCGACGAGGGCGGGCCGATGCATACGGCTTCATCGGCAAAGCGAACGTGGAGCGAGTCGGCATCGGCGGTAGAGTATACCGCCACAGTGCGTAGCCCCATCTCGTGGCAGGTGCGAATGATGCGAAGGGCAATTTCGCCGCGATTGGCGATCAGTACTTTCTTCAAAACAGGGAGGCAACGTCAGGTGAGCAGGCAGGCGATCGGCAGGACATGCAGGAGGCATCCCCAAGGCGAAGGGGGCGGCCACAGAGCACAGAGCCATGCAGCGTGTCAACCCCCAATGTTCAACTACGGGGGATGCGCTTAGCTTTGATCGATAACAAAGAGCGGCTGGTCGAACTCCACCGGATCGGCGTCTTCCACCAGAATCTCTTTGACAACACCCGGCGTTTCGCACTCAATTTCGTTCATCAGCTTCATCGCCTCGATGATGCAGAGCACATCGCCTTCGCCCACGCGGTCGCCTTCGGTGATAAACGGATCGGAGTCGGGCGAGGGGGCGCGGTAGAACGTACCAACGATGGGCGCCTTCACAAGGATCTCGTTGGCCCCGAGTTCGCCGTCGTCGGCCTCGTCGGTGTCGGGCGCGGGGGCACTGTCCGATGTGGAAGGGCTTGCAGCGGGCGCGCTGGTTTCGGGAGCAGGCGCCGAGGGTTGCGGCTGGGGCGCCGGCTGAGGCTGGGGCTGCTGCTGCGGTTGCGGCGCGTACTGCGGCTGCTGAGGCATGCCGTAGCCGTGCATGGGCGGGCTGTACGACGGCTGCATCATCACCGTAGGGCCGTTCTGGCGAATGGTGATTTTGAAGTCGTCTTCTTCCACTTCCACTTCCGCCACGCCGCTCTCGGCGACCATCTGCAGAAGCTCTTGAATCTTGGACAGTTTCATACGTTTGGGGGCTGGGTGAGACAAACGAGGCTGGCAGGGCACGGCCCCGTGCCAGAGGTAAGCTGAGGGCGTTAGGCCGATTCGACCCGCGTTTCGTAATCGCCGGTTTGGGTATTTACGCGTACGGTGTCGCCCTCGTTGATGAAGAGCGGGACGTCTACCGTGGCTCCGCTTTCAAGGGTGGCGGGCTTCGAGCCGCCTTGTGCCGTGTTGCCCTTTACACCGGGTGTGGTTTCCACAACCTCCAGATCCATCTTCTGTGGAATGTCGGTACGCAGCGGTTCTTCGGTATCAACCCGAAACAGGATATCAACCTCGGCGCCTTCTTTCAGATATTCGCGCCCGTCAATGCGTTCGGGCGGAATCGAAAATTGCTCGTAGGTCGTGGTGTTCATAAAGTGCAAGCCCAGGTCGTCTTCGTACAAGAACTGATGGGCTCGTTTCTCTACGCGTACTTCTTCGACCTTCTCGCCTGCCCGGAAGGTGTTGTCGAGCTCGCGCCCGTCTCGCACGTTTTTGAGGGTCGTACGCACGAACGCACCGCCCTTGCCGGGCTTCACGTGTAGAAAGTCGACGATCTGCCACAGGTCATCTTTCCAGATGAACGTGAGGCCGTTTCGGAAATCACTGGTACTGGTCATCGAAAGGTTTCACATAGCCGTTCTTGAATAGCGAGCCGAACGCGTCCGAATGCTTTATGCAAAAGCCCGGTTCGTTCGTAGCGCATGCCGTAACGCATAACCGCAATATAGCGTAGCATGCCCCTTTGTGTCAACGTGCCCCGTATGAGCATCAGGCATAAATGGACGAGGCGCGGTTAAATTGTTGCAGAAACGGATGCCTGGGGCGTCCACTTACCGAAAAGGCCGTCGTATAGAGAGGGCCTGTGGCAGATCGCGCAGGCCCACCGGCCCCTGGTAGTAGAGCAATGGCTCACCGTACGTGGCTCCAATGCGGTATCCGTAGGTGCGCGCCCGTGCCTCTACCCATTTGAAAAAGGTCGGGTTGGAGACGTAGGTCTCCGGCTCATCGGGGTCGGGCTCATAGTCGGGATTGTAGAACTGCGACTCGAACGCCTGCAGCGCCTCAATGCGCTGCTCCCACACGTCCGACACGTCGAGCACGAACGTGGGTTCGAAGGGCACTGCCTGCATGTAGTGCAAAATGTGGTGCGGACGCCACGGCTCTTGCGTCTTGCCGTTGGCATTGGTCGTCTCAATTTTGCGCAGGCCGCTGTAATAGAGCGCATCTTTTGCAAGCTCGGACGCCGCGCAGTGGTCGGGGTGGCGGCACTCGGGCGCGTTGATGAGCACAATGTCCGGACGATACCGGCGAATCCGTTCGATAAGGTGTCGGCGCGTGGTCGGAGTGTTCTCAATGTTGCCATCAGGCAGTTCCAGGTTATCGCGCCCCGAGAGCCCCATAATACGCGCAGCCGCCTCGGCCTCCTCCTGCCGCTGCTCAGGCGTGCCGCGCGATCCCAACTCGCCACGAGTAAAATCTACCACAGCAGTGGTATAACCTTGTTGCGCCAAAGTACACATAGTGCCCCCGGCACAAAGCTCCACGTCGTCGGGATGCGCAGCAAGCGCCAGAATATCAACGGTTTCATCTGTCATGCGGGAAGGAGCGGGTATGTGGCATGGTTTTCGGTAATGTAATAGGGTGCGCAGCGCAGTGCTTCAATGAGCACGGGTCTTGCGCATCCGTATGTCAGTCTGCTGTACGAACGCTAAGCCCACGCGCGTGGGCTTAGCAGGACTCGCTTACTCAATTGCCTTATTCTATTTTCAGACTATGAATACCAGTTCGAACGATTCCTCTTCCTCCGACGGCAACCACGAGTTTGAAATGCCCTTCCGCCCACCGAACACGTCGGGGCTGCCCATGTCAGAGAACACCTGGGCTGTGGGCATGCGCTTGTACTGCCAGGCCTGGGATGCCTACCGCGAGGCGGGTATGCCGTTCGGCTCTTCCGACAATGCCATGATCATCTGGTACACCTTCCGCACCGACGAAGACGTTGACCTGAGTACCGTTTCCCCGAATTAAGCCGCGTCTAAAAACTCGGCACGAGCTGTACGCCATCGGGTAGCGTGCCCCGCATCGTTGGTTTCGATCGCCGCCCCGATAGCTGCCAAGGGATACGTACCGCAATGACTGTTGCAGGGCCTCCGCCTCATGCTGGCGTTGGCCCTCCTGTCGTTTGGTAGGGACTACGACTCGGGCCGTGCGGTAGGTCAGTTCACCACAAAGTTGATGATGCGTCCGGGCACGTAGATTTCGCGGCGCACGGTGCCATCGTTCAAGTAGCGCGCCACGTTGTCGTCGGCACGGGCCGTGCTAAGGGCCTCTTCTTCGGGGGCGTCGGGCGCCACCTCAACGGTTCCGCGCACGGTGCCGTTCACCTGCACCGCTAACTCAACCACCTCGCGCTTCAGGTGCTCTTCAACGAGTTCAGGCCAGTCGGCGTGCGCAATGCTTTCATCGTGGCCCAGGCGTACCCACAGCTCTTCGGCAATGTGCGGCGCAAACGGGCTGAGCAGCTTCACGAACGGCTCGACAATGGATTGCGGCACCGCGTCCCACTTGTTGGCGGCGTTCACAAACTCCATCATCTTGGCAATGGCCGTGTTGAAGCTGAGCGATTCAATGTCATCGGTCACTTTCTGGATGGTCTCGTGCAGCACACGGAGCTGCTCGCGGCTTGGGTCGCCGTCTGTGACCTGCGCCTCCCCCTGTGTGTCGATGACGAGACGCCACACGCGGCCCAGGAAGCGGTACACACCGTCTACGTCGGAGGTGCTCCACGGCTTCACCTGCTCCAGCGGACCCATAAACATTTCGTAGAGGCGCAGTGCGTCGGCTCCGTACTCGTCGATCACGTCGTCGGGGTTTACGACGTTGCCGCGGCTCTTGCTCATCTTGTGCGAGCGTGCATCCACACGGATCTCGGGGTGCTCAGACAGCACGAAATGATCTCCATCTTTGGTGATGGCATCTTGCTCCACCGGCGAGGGGGTCACCTCGGCACCGGTACGCGTGTCGGTGTTGTCATCCACATGCTCGGCGGACACGTACGCGCCGTCGGCATCCGCATAGGCCGTATATTCGGTTTCGCCCAGAATGAGCCCCTGGTGTACCAGTGTCTGGAACGGCTCTTTGGTGGACACCACGCCTGCGTCATACAGCACTTTGTGCCAGAAGCGCGCGTAGAGCAGGTGCAGCACCGCGTGCTCGGCCCCGCCCACGTACAGATCTACCGGCATCCAGTAGGCTTCCTTCTCAGGGTCAACCAGCTGCTCGTCGTTGTGCGGGTCGATGAACCGCAGGAAGTACCAGCACGATCCGGCCCACTGCGGCATGGTGTTGGTTTCGCGGCGGGCGGGGTTGCCGGTTTCGGGATCCGTCGTTTCGACCCAGTCGTCGAGGGCCCCGAGCGGACTTAAAGCGGCGTCTTGCTCCAGAATCTCGTTGTACGAGTCGATCGCGGGCAGCTCGACCGGTAAATCGTTGGCAGGAACCGGCTTCGCTTCGCCATCCACGTGGATGATGGGGAACGGCTCGCCCCAGTAGCGCTGGCGGCTAAAGAGCCAGTCGCGCAGCTTGTAGTTGATGGTGGCCTCGCCGTGACCGTGCTCCTCCAGCCAGTTGGTAATGCGGTCTTTGGCGGTGTTCACGTCGAGTCCGTTCAGGAATCCGCTGTTGATGGCAGGTCCATCGCCGGTGTACGCATCGCCGTCGAAGTCCTCGGGCGGCTGCACCGTGCGCACAATCGGCAGGTCGTACTTTCGGCGAAGGCCCAGTCGCGGTCGTCTTGTCCGGGCACAGCCATGATGGCACCGGTGCCGTACGAGGCCAGCACGTAGTCGGCCACCCAGATCGGGATGCGCTCATCGTTGACTGGGTTGACAGCGTACGCGCCCGTGGGCACGCCCGTCTTCTCTTTCT
>NZ_JAWOAR010000319.1:0-9672 GCF_046498435.1 Longimonas sp.
CGGGCCTGGCCGTCGACGATCGTCGTGAACTCGTCGAGCGGCTCGCACGGATCCGTGCACGCCTCACGCAGCTCACACGGCTGCTGTGACCCTGCTGTTCACGGCCGCTCGATGACGTCCTTGAAGCGGCTCAGGGTGGTCTCGATGACCTGGTCGTGTCCCCACACCAGCAGCCCCTTGGCGTAGCGGGCGGCCGCTCGCATCGCCGGCTTGCGCATCTCCACGTACCACCGGATGTTGAGGTCGCAGCCGCCGCGAGCGGGTTTCAGGGTCAGGTCGGCGGGTCCGTTGAGGTCACCGCTGAGCCGGGCGATGATGCGCTCGGCGGGCAGGACCTCGTCGAGGTGGATGCCGACCCGGAAGCGGTAGGGGATCGGGGGGACCACCAGGCCGTGCAGCGCGCCGCCGGTGGTCAAGCCGCCACCCTCGGCCTCGAACTCGCGCAGCCACCGCCACCACTGCTGGAAGTGATCGGTGCGTGACATCCACGCCCACACGTGTTGCGGGCTGTAGGGGAACCACTCCGTGCGATCGAGGTGGATCAGGTGCACCGGGTCGGCGCCTGCGGGGGCCTCCATCACCTCGTCACCTCGTGCAGCTCGGCACCACACCAGCGACGGAAGGCATCACGGGCATCCGCCTCGGCGTCTGCGGCCGCGACCAGCCGTGGGGCCGGGCGGGGCACCGCCAAGCGTACGTGGCGTGTGAGCAGCCGCGGTCCACGGGTCACGGTCACCGCGACCTCGTCACCCGGTTCGTGGCTGGCCAGCACCGTCCGCAGCTGGCCCCTGCCCACGGTACGCCCGTCGATCGCCACCAGCCGGTCCTCCCCGGACAGCCCGGCGTGGCACGGCGGGCTGCCCGCGAGCCTGACTCCGCCAACCTACCGGACGAGGTCGAGGTGGTGCGCGTTGACCTTTCTGAGCCGGACACCCTAGATGCGCGCCTAGAGGGCGTCAAGTCCGTCTTCCTGCTCTGGCCTTTCACCGCGTCTGAAGCCTCAGGAGCAGCGCGCCTTCCACGACATTGTGCGCGAGGCCGACGCCATCACCGAGCACCTCTCGGAGGAGGCGATCGACAAAGTCTTTGATCCCAGCTACCACGTGCGTAACGTGGACCTTATCTTTGAGCGTGTAGGGCTGGCGTAGTCTGTGCCGGACGCATGGAGCGGAGAGCGGACTTCCGCCATGCCCTCACGGCGCTTCGTCGGGCGTACTGTCGTCGGTGGGGCGTGGGGGGAGCGGCTGGTCGTCGAGCGACCAGCGGTAGGAGCCTTCGGTGCGGCGCTTTTCGTCTTCGCTGAGGCCGCGGTAGCCGTACGGCGGTTTGCGCAGCTTGCGAATCAGCGCAATCAAGAACCACCCGAACGGCATGTACCAGGCTGCGATGTCGAGGTCGCGCACGATCTTGTGGAGCCAGTTCTTGGCCGGCGGACGCTGGCGGTTGCGGTCGTGCGTCACAAACGACAGCGGCCAGCCCAGCGGCGTGGTGCGCAGGCGCTCGCCTTTGATGGCGTTCATCTCGCGCTTGAGACTCTCCCAGTCATAGGGTTTTTCGCCGTACTTCTCAACAGCCCGATCCAGGTCGTGCTGGGCCCGCTCCTGAATCCGCTCGGCCACGCGCAGCACCATGTCGCGGCTGGGGGCAGATACGTCGGTGCAGCCCTCTTCGCGGAGCATCTGGCGCACATTTACGGGGCGCTGCACCACGAATGTCATCTGACATGGAAACGCCAGGTAGAATATGAATGGAAAGAGCAGTGCCAGTGGCGCAATGGGAAGCGGCAAGAAGGGGATGCCGAGCACTTTCCGAAAGATCTTGTCGATGGGCTCGAATGTGATGCTGGTGGGGTTGACCCACTCGGCATTCACCACGCTGACCGGGTACACCGGCGCGTCGTGCTTGGCGGCCAGCACGACAAAGCTGGAATGGAAGTGCTGAAGCTGGTAGCGCCGCGTGAAGCCCTTGCCGATGCCGGGTACGCCCTCGGGGTAGTAGATGACCCGGTCGCCCCGCTCTAAGAGCTTGTCATAATTGGCAAATGTCATGTCTATGCCGCCACCGCGCCGCCACCAGTTGTCGAGGTCGAACGGGCGCATCCACCAGGTGGCAGCCAGTTGGGGCGTGTACACGCTGCGGAATTTGCCCGCGCGGGTGTATCCCGATGCCCGCCAGAGGGCGGCATCCAGCACAATGGCGTCGTGCGGGAACGCATTTCCGCTGTGGTTGGGCGCCAGGATGAGCGGCCCGTCGTCGGGCAGCTTCTCGTGACCAATGAGCTTGGCCCGGAAGTAACGGTCGATTACGTCGCCCATAAAGCCATCAATGAGGCTGTATAGGTAGTCCCAGTCGATGGGATCGTGCGGCGTATCAGTCCGCTCCAGGTTCGGCGCAGGGCCCGACGGCATCTGCGCCTCGTGCCGCCACGGGTCAAACGGCTCAAAGAGCTCCTCCAGATCCCCCGGATCCAGCGTCACGTCAATCGTAAAATCGGATTCAGCAGCCATAGAGGGCGACCAGAGGCCGTTGGTGAGTTAAGCAATGAAGCAAGACCATGCAATCAGGTCTTGAACAACGCAAGTAAAAAGCCGATAGCGAACAGCGGGAGCCAGAGCCAGATGGGCCCGCCCTGCACCACGCCGAGCGCCCCACCAATGATGCAGGCACCGGCCAGGATGCTGCCACGCAGCCCCGGAAACGGGTCGCCGCTGGGCGTGCGGTCGTTGAGTCGTTCTTCAACGTAGGCAGACCCCGAACTCATGAGCCGGGGCAACTGCACGAGGGTATCGATGAACTCGGGTGCATTGCTCAGTAGTTCGCCGCCAAGTGTGCGCGGGTCGAAGCGCTCCCGGAAGATGCTGCGCACATGGCGCTGCGACACCGCGACCACGTCCAGGTCGGGCTTCATGGTGCGCCCGACCCCTTCGAACGTGACAAGTGCCTTCACCATCAGCGTCATTTCCACGGGGAAGAACACGCGGTAGCGCCCGCCCAGACTAAGCGACTCCAGAATAAGCTGGGCGATGCTGATGGTGCCCGTCTGCCCCTGACGGGCAAAGTAGCGCGACAGATCCGACACCGCCCGCCGAAAGCCCTGCGGATCGCCCCCCTCGCCAATGCGCGCAATGTCGAGCAGATAGCGGGCTACGTTCTCTACATCGCCTCGCACCAGTGCGTAGAAGTAGTAGAGCAGGCGTCGCTTTACCTGCGGACTGAACCGCCCAACCATACCCATGTCGATGAATCCGACTTTTACCGGCTCATTGGGGCCGCCCTCGATAATCTTGAGGTTGCCCGCATGCAGATCGGCGTGGAAGAAGCCGTCTTTGTACAGCATCCGAATGATAGCCTCCGAGCCCAGATCAATCACACGCTCGCGCTCGTCCTCGGAGAGCTGCAATGAGGCAGCCGACCCCGGACGAATGCCGTCGATGAACTGCATGGTGAGCACATCGTCGGAGCTGAGCTCGCGGTAGATCGTAGGGAATACCACACCGGGCATGTCGCTGAAGTTGGCGGCAAACACCTCGGCGTTGGTGGCTTCGAACGAGTAATCCACTTCACGTTTGGTGTACTCGCTGAACTCCTCGATAATCTGCCGGGGTCGGTACTCCGGAATGATCCAGTTCAGAAAGATGCCAAAAAACTCCAGCAGCTTCAGATCTGAGTTGATGATCTCGCGGATACCCGGCTTGATCACCTTAATGACCACATCGTCGCCTTTCACGGTGGTGGCGCGGTGCGCTTGCGCAATGGAAGCCGAGCCGAGCGGCTCGCTACTCAGCGTAGCGAACAGCTCCTCCACAGGAGCTCCGAGGTCGCGCTCAATGATGTCTTTCACCTGCACGAACGGCACGGGCGGCAGGTGATCCATCAGGCTTTCGAGCTCGCGCGTGATGGCGGGCGGAAGTAGATCCTCACGAATTGCCAGAATCTGGCCCAGCTTCGTAAAGGTTGGCCCCAGAATCTCGAGTCGCTTGCGGAGTTGCACGGGAAACGGCAGATTGCGCAGCGAGCGGTCAACCAGCGGCCGAAAGATCCATGCCATCATGCGTTTGCCGAGCGAGCGCATGCCGCGTGTTTGCACATCGGGCAGCGAGCGCACGTACGCGATGTGCCCGCCCATGAGCAGCCCCATTACATGCCGATACACCACAAAGAAGCGCCGCACCGCCCCTCGATAGGGTGCCAGCGGATCGAAGTCGGCCAGCGGCGAGCGATGGTTGGTGTCTGCTGCGGATGCGGAGGGAGACTTTTCTTCGGAAGGCGCTCGTCCAGCTTCGGCTTGCCCCGGGGCCCCCTGCACCTGCCCATTCATCGAAGCCGATGCCTTCGCATCCGACTGCGACGAAGTCGAAGCAGTCCCCGAAGCCGAGGCCGTCTGCGAAGATGAGCTCATGAGAGTATGGGTTAATTGGTCGCGGAAGCGCCCGGCGCAAGGATGGATGCATGATGAACCGAAGACGCTACGATGGGTTCACTGTCGTGGATCGTTGTGGGACACTTATTGCTGGTCTCTATCCTATTCACTGCACACCGCTTCGCCGTATGCTTTTCCTAACAGGCTTTCCGGGATTCTTAGGCACACGCCTTGTTGACACGCTGGCGCAGCAGAACCCGTCGCTCTCGTTTCATCTGCTTGTGCAGCCGAAGTTCGTTTCCGATGCCCATGAGACCCTGGGCACATTGGGGCTCACAGAGCGCGCCACCGTGCATGCGGGCGATATCACCAAGCCTAATTTGGGGTTGGGCGATGCGTACGGCACGGTGGCCGAATCGATGACTCACGCGGTGCACTTGGCCGCGGTGTATGACCTGACGATTCCGCGCGACATCGGCTGGCGCATTAATGTGACGGGTACGCAGCACGTGCTTGATCTTATGGCCCTGGCACCGCAGTTGCAAACGTTTGGGCATGTAAGCACCGCATATGTTGCAGGGAAACGCACCGGACGTGTTCGTGAGACCGATCTGACGCACAACGCGGGCTTTAAGAATTTCTATGAGGAGACAAAGTATCACGCTGAAATGCTGGTAAAGCAGCAGATGTCGAATATTCCCACCATGGTGTTTCGTCCAGGCATTGTGGTGGGGGATTCAGAAACTGGGGCCACCGACAAGTTCGATGGTCCTTACTTCATCTTACAGGCGCTACAGCGCCTCCCGCGCTACACATTCATGACGCGCATTGGCGATGGTACTGCGCCTGTGCATCTTACACCGGTCGATTATGTGGTCGATGCGATGGCCTATCTCCTTCAACAGCCCGAGCACAACGGCACGACGTTCCACCTCACCGACCCGAATGCGCTCTCCACACAGGAAATCATGGAGACGTTCGTAGAGCAACTCAACATGCATGTTGCGTACATACCGGTGCCACCCACTATAGCACGTACGCTCATGGGAACCAACATAGGACGCTACCTGGGCATTGCGCCTGAGCTGATCGATTACTTCGACCACGGCGTGGATTACGACACGACACATGCAGAGGCTGCCCTGCAAGACACAGGCATCACGTGTGCCTCGTTGCGAGGCTACGCCCCACGTATGATCTCCTACATGAACGAGCATCGCGCACAGGTTCGCTCCGAAGCCATGTATTAGGCACCGTCTGAAGGGAAGTCCGTAAGGGAGAGCCAAACGGGGCTGACGTGCAGGCTGGAGTGTAGATGTTTCAGTGGGTGCTTCATTGTCAGCCCTACCATAGGGCCCGTATTATTTAATAGGGATGCATCAATGTTCATTACATTTGAAGGCATTGACGGAAGCGGAAAGAGCACGCAAGCGCAGCGATTGGCAGACTGGCTGCAAACGTGTGGCCATACCGTAGAGACGATGCGCGACCCAGGCAGTACGCCTGTGGCTGAACAGGTTCGGGCCTTGTTACTGAACCCCGGTGTATCCATTGATGACCGCGCTGAGCTTTTTCTTTTTGCGGCAGCGCGTGCCCAACTCGTATCCGAGCGCATTCGGCCGGCCCTAAAGCGAGGAGCCGTGGTCTTATGCGATCGGTTTTATGATTCAACGACAGCCTATCAGGGGGGCGGTCGCGGCGTGGTGCCGCTTGCGTGGCTGCGCACGCTACACATGCAAACGACAGACGGACTTGCGCCCACGCGTACGTATATTATTGATGTGCCCGTACAAGAAGCAGCAGCGCGTCGCCATTCCGAGCCCGACGATCGCTTAGAGCAAGAGGAAATGGCATTTCACGAACGGGTACGGTCTACCTATCAAGCATTGGCTGCGGAAGAGCCCGAGCGGATCTGCCTCATTGACGGAAGAGGAGCACCAGAGCAGATCCATACGGCGATCCGATCTGATTTACAGGAAGTGTGGCCCCATAATGGGGCAGGAACCCCCCTATAGAGGAACGGTTCGTTTTCTGCTTTCCATAGTAGTCACTTGGTAAATATACCAATGCAGTACGTGGAGAAAGCAAGTGCGGGAGCACATAGCTTCGGCACGCGCCCTGGTAGATGATTGTGGGGCTTACAGTCCATGTTTCTAAGAGCAGTACGGTTCAGCTTGATATGTCGACACTATCAGATGAACGGCGCGACGAGGTGCGCAGCATCTTTCAAGCCTTCCTTAAGCGTCGTAACAAGCGACAGACGCCCGAACGGCTCGCCGTGTTGGATGAGATGTATCGCACCGACGAGCATATCGACGCCGACGAACTTTTTGTTCGCTTGAAGCAGAAAGGGGCCAACGTAAGTCGGGCGACTGTATACAACACACTCGATCTGTTGCTGGAGTGCGATCTGGTTGTCCGCCATCAGTTTGGAAAGAATCAGTCAAAGTACGAGCAGGCATACAGTTACTGGCAACACGACCATCTCATCTGTCTGGACTGCAACGAACTGTTTGAGTTTTGCGATCCACGATTGCAGAGCGTACAGGAAATGGTTGCCGAGGTCTATGAGTTTGAGATTAAGCATCATTCCCTGAACATGTACGGCCATTGTCAGCGAGAGCAGTGCCCTAATCGTGCCGACGGATCATAAGGCAGGAGTGCCCCCCTGTGGCTCCGACCACTGTCGGAGGAACCACTCCCCGATGTTCAGCGGACGCCGTTCGGGACGGCACAGCACGCATACCTATCTCGGGTCGAACCACACAGAATGACCTGTGACCCAGCAGTAGGGCTCCTTGTGTATAAGACACCTCCTGTCGGTGGAAGTGAGACGACATGTGCGCTACCAGGTCTGAAGGTCCCTTTCCTCGGAACGTGAGGCTGCGGAGGTTGACACATCGACTGAGTCGGCGGCCGCGTTGTCGGAGGCATCCTCAGCCGGATCGGGAACCGCACTGGCATCTTCCGTGACGTAGAGGCGGATTTCTGTGCCTGCGGGCACTTCCGTATCGGGCGCCTTATCTTGGTCGCGCACAAACAACTCAGATTCGTCGGGTTCGTCTTCATCATTTCCCACGTCGGTCATTGTATTGGTAGGCTCGCCGCCCTCATCACTGTCATCCTCCTCATCGCGTTCGTGGACAAGAATCGGGCGAAGTTGTTGTTCTTCAAGCTTCTCACGTGCGTTTTTGACAGACAGGCCAACCAAGTTCGGTATGGTTGTGTCTTCATCGCCAAGTCCTGTACTGTACCAGAGTGAGACCAGGCTTCCTACATCGACGGTATCGCCAGGGGCGGGAGACTGCCTCGTAATCGTACCTTCGTGTGGAGACGGAAGCGAGTCCGGATCCACCTCAACGTCGAGTCCCCGTCCTTCGAGGCGACTTCGAGCCTCTCGTCTGGAGGTTCCACCTAGGTCCGGAAGAACGACGGTAGGTGTTTCGCCCCGATTAAGAGTCAGGTAGACGCGCCGATTAGGTTTTATAGGAGTAGATGGAGCTGGCGACTGGTCGACTACTTCGTCTTGGGGCACATTGGGATTGTACTGGCCTTCTTGTTCTTCAACCTGAAACCCGAGTTCGTTCAGGGTGGCCTGTGCCTCCTCAACGGATGAATTGCGCACATCAGGGACTTCAATGGCTGTGCCGTAGCGGGTGTAGTTTGGCATAATAACTTTGTCGACGGCTATATAGAGAAGCCCTCCGATAAGAAGGAGCGTGCCAATGCCTGCCCAAAAGTATGGATTCGAGATCACCTCGCGGCAGACGGCTATAAATCGCTCTCCAGAAGAACCAACAGACATACGAACCAGATCGAGGTAATTGGAAACCAGTACGGACGAATCACAGACAGGGGCTTTTGTGTCTGCACAGGACTTGTGAATACACGCAGCGTAGCAATGCCTGGATCAATGTATCATTCCGAACCGAGCAGTCCAAGCATCAGTTTCGAGTTAAGGGGTTGTGAACCCAATAATTGGAGGAGAGAGATTGGGTGAAGTGCAATGCAAGGACACATGAACATAGAAAAGTAATCGGCCATAGCATCGGCTAAGCCCCTGATCACTGTATCTTGAACGGAGGATCATGCCCTCTTGACATAGCAAATAGGAACCGTCTCCATGTGGTCATGTCTAAGGCTATCCGAAAACGGGGGACGAGGCGCACGACGCGCCGCACAGTTCTCCGAAGTTCTTTGAACATAATGCTTTGCACAGCTTGGTTCACTGTCATTCATAGACAGTTAACGAAACTAAGTAAAGTCTCGCCAAGTAGACTCTAAATGTGCAATTGACTGACGGCAAGCGTCGTGACAATCCAAAAGCAAAGAGATTGTGAATCGCACCTTGTTCATTTGACAAAGGCAGTCAAAAGCATTACAATGATATTCCGTACTGCCGAGAGGTAGCCGCGGAAATGTTCTTTAACGGATTTGGAAGCATAGCGAGTCCTGGTCAATTCATGGGCCTTGCCTGAAAGGCAAAGCTCGAGTTGATCGATCACAGAATTAAACACTCCTATTTACTATGGAGAGTTTGATCCTAGCTCAGGACGAACGCTGGCGGCAGGCCTAACACATGCAAGTCGCACGAGAACACACCTTCGGGTGTTAGTAAAGTGGCGGACGGGTGAGTAACGCGTAGATAACCTGCCCTTGAGAGAGGAATAACTATTGGAAACGATAGCTAATGCCACATGATGTCAATCAGCCGCATGGCTAATTGATCAAAGCCTTCGGGCGCTCAAGGATGGATCTGCGTCGGATTAGCTTGTTGGTGAGGTAACGGCTCACCAAGGCAGTAATCCGTAGCTGGTCTGAGAGGATGATCAGCCACACTGGCACTGAGACACGGGCCAGACTCCTACGGGAGCCAGCAGTGGGGAATCTTAGGCAATGGGGGAAACCCTGACCTAGCCATGCCGCGTGGAGGAAGACACCCCTATGGGGCGTAAACTCCTTTTCTATTGGAAGAAAACCCTGTTTTTCAGGGCATGACGGTACAATAGGAATAAGCACCGGCTAACTCCGTGCCAGCAGCCGCGGTAATACGGAGGGTGCAAGCGTTGTCCGGAATCACTGGGTGTAAAGGGTGTGCAGGCGGGACAGCAAGTCAGAGGTGAAAGCCCACGGCTTAACCGTGGAAGTGCCTTTGAAACTGCTGTTCTTGAGTCTCGGAGAAGTTGCTGGAATTCGTGGTGTAGCGGTGAAATGCGTAGATATCACGAGGAACACCAGAGGCGAAAGCGAACAACTGGACGGGTACTGACGCTAAGGCACGAAAGCGTGGGGAGCAAACAGGATTAGATACC
>NZ_JAWOAR010000034.1:0-8693 GCF_046498435.1 Longimonas sp.
GCTCCGTCGTCGCCCTCATCAAAGTGGTCGAAGCCGCCGGGCTGCATTGGAATGGCAGTGCCGTCGCCCTGCTCCACGAGCACGCCTTTCGAGGCATCGGTGATCTCGCCGATGATCGTGTACGTGGTCTCGTCGAGCACGTCGAGGTCCGATTCATCGGCGGTAAAGAGCAGTTCGTAGTCCTCGCCCCCGAAGAACGCATACACGTCCACATCTTCGCCGAAGTGGTCGGCCACGCTGCGCGTTTCGGGGTGGACGGGCAGCGCGGGTGCAAAGAGCCGCGCCCCGACTCCGCTGGCCTCGCAGATGTGATGCACCTCCGAGGAGAGTCCGTCCGAGATGTCGATGAGTGACGTGGGCCGAAAGCCCGCGTTGCGCCAGCGCCGCACCGAGGCCTCCTGGGCAGGCGGGGCCAGGTGGCGGCGAATCACATACGGAAACGCATCTACAGCCGGCTCGAAGTCGTCGCCCTCGTCCTCCAACCGTTTGCGCTCATCGGCCAGGATCTTGAGTCCGGCGTACGAGGCGCCCAGATCGCCGGTGACGCAGATCGCATCGCCCACCTGCGCGCCTGAACGCTGCACCACAGCCTCCGCTTCGGCTGATCCCCAGGCCGTTACCGACAGCGTAAGCGCATGGGCGCTGGTGGTGTCGCCACCGACAACGGTCATGCCATACGCATCGCACGCCTTTTTAACGCCCTCATAGAGGGTGCGCAGGTGCTCCACCGTAATGTTTTTGGGGATGGCAATCGTGATCAGCGCGTATTCGGGCGATACGTTCATCGCTGCCAGATCGCTTACGTTCACCGATATCAGCTTAAAGCCGAGGTGCTCCATCGGCATGAAGGTGCGGTCGAAGTGCACGCCTTCGATGAGCGAGTCGGTGGTGTAGGCCTGCACGCGCCCGTCGGGCTGCCGGATGACGGCGGCGTCGTCGCCAATGCCGGTCAGCACATCGTCGGGCACATCGGGCCCCAGCGTATCTCGCAGATGGGCAATGAGGCCAAACTCGCCTACGTCAGAGACATCGGTGTACATGGAAGGTTGTTGAGCCATAAACGGCACGAAGGGTTATCAGCAAAAGAAACTAAAATAGAGGGATGCTGGGGCGTAGCGCTAAAACGTGAGGCTGGTATCGTGCTCCGCAGCCTGGCGCGCCATGTCGCCCGCACCACCGAATGTGGCCCAGTCGGCCAGGTCGTCTTCTTGGATGCCTCGCGCCTTGGCGCACGGCTCGCACACAACGAACTCGGCCAGCGCGTCGTTTTCCAGCAGCGCATTCAGCACATCCTGCACCACAGGCAGACCAGGCGCCTTCAGCTCCGAAAGGTCAGCATGGCGGTTGCTGCCCAGATAGGTGGCCTCTTGCATCGCAAAAATAGCGACCGTCTCGCCACGGCTCATCGCGCCTTTGGCGGCTACGAAAGGAAGTACCGTTTTGGTGGTGTTGTCGGGACCCACAGTTGCGATAATATGCATTGTATCAAGCGGCTATTTTGAAGAAGATAGATGCGAACAGGCATCGCTAAAGCGGCATGTGGCCCCCGCCACAACGTGACGGATCTGGTACAAACACAGGGGGATGCCAGCAGGCTGCTGCAATGTTGCAGGAATGTGAGACATCCCCGCAGTTCTCGTGCAACGACCGATTGGGCGTGCGGTTTAGGCGGCACTTCATTTTTCGAACGCACGTCAAGCCTATGTCTTCCTCAAAACGCACCCTCGTTGTAGCCGGAGGCGGGGGCGGCGACGCCCTGGCAGCACTCATGGTCGCCCGCACGTTAGGATTCGACCCGAGCGAGGTTGCCTACGCCACAATTGTGTGGGAGCGCACCATCTATGATCCGAGTCCCGGTCCGCGTGGACCCGGCGACTTTGCGGCGATCACGCCGGTGGGCACGCAAAACCACGCCATCAGCGGGACCAGCGCGCTAAAAGACCCTGCAGTCACGTTCATTCCGCGTCTGGCGGATACGTTTGGCGTGAGCTACTACCTTATGAACATCCGGCGCGGGGCGAAGCATGTACGCGACCAGGTGCGCGAACTGCACGCGCTGCACGGCTTCGAGGAGATTGTGGTGGTGGATGTGGGCGGCGATATTCTGGCACGCGGCGACGAGGAGACCCTTCGCAGCCCCACCGCCGACGGTCTCGCACTCGCGGGCATGTACGATGCCCCCGTCGATGTGCACGTGGCGGTGGCGGGCTTCGGCCTTGACGGCGAGCTGACCGAAGCGCACATGGCCGACATCAGAACTGAACTCCCGCTCGACACCGACTACGCTGAGCCGCAGCCCATCACCGAAGCCATCGCATCCGACTTCATGAGCGCGTTTGAGTGGTTGCCGTCCGAGGTGTCGGGCATGACATGTGCAGCGGCGCTGGGCTACCGGGGCACCGCCGAGATTCGCAGCAGCGGCATGAAGGTGGAACTGACCGATGAGAGTCCGCTCGTGCGCACGTATCCGTTTGAGGCGGTGTGGCAGCGCAACGAAATCGCGCAGGCCTGTCGCGACACGACCTCGCTCGACGAGACGGAGGCTATCGTACGCTCCTTCGGGCAGACGTCGGAGCTCGACTACGAGCGGCGCTCAGCCCAAAACCTGGAGCCGCGCGGCGACACGACCGCTCCGGCTATTCTTGACGATGAGCAGATCGAAACGCTCGACGTGTGCCTCATGATGTACTGCGACGAGGCGAAGGGCGAGGGTGTCGACTACCTGAGCATCCGGCGCATTGCCAAAGTGCTGGGGCTCGATCGCAACCAGCTTTCGCAGTTCCGATCGTATCTCGCATCCGCCTACCCCGACCGCCTCAACCCGCCCGTGTGGGTGTGTTAGGACCTCCGCCTCCACCGATATATCTCGCAATGTTTAGCACCCATAATACAGCCTCGTGCTAAGCAATCAATTTCGGTTGTTTTCAGAGCGATTGTACAGTACACGACAAAAGTCATACGACTCTTCATAGGGGCATGCCCCCAAAAGGATGGGTTCAGATGAATGGTTTCCCCTCCATCCTACCCTTCCTCCCCGGGGAGGAAGGAACCAGCGGGCGCTTTCATGAAGTCCCCCTCGGAGGAGGGGGATTTAGGGGGAGGGATTTTGCGATCAAACGGGAAACAATCAAGCGTGACAGTGCAGCAGTCCAGTTGAAACGGTTGTGATCGACGCCTCTGATCGAGGAAGGCGCTGATGCCCGGGGCTAATATGAAGGCTCGCAATTTTTTTTGTCATGTACCATGGAGCGATTGCATGTTGAGCACCATGGATGCAAAAAAGACCATCACGATACCGCCCTTCCCCGTCATCCTGACAGAGCGGAGCGGCGGAAGGATCTCAGCGCCTCCCTTGCACAGCGCACAACCACAGCGGACAAGCATAGTGCTTTGTCACACGTGATTGTGTGGGTAGCTCACGCGAATGATTGTCATGGAAAGCCACAAGAGATCCCGGATCAGCGGCGCCAGGGGCGCCTTGTCCGGGATGACTATAAGCGTTGGTAGTTCATGCTTTACCCCATGAATCATCTGTGACAGAGCACTACTGCTGTGTCACAGGTCAATGTGTGGGTTACAACATGCCCCGTTTACATGCTGTCATCTTGAGCGGATACCGACAGCCGTCGGTAGGAGTCCTGACACGAGCGAAGCGACTGAGGAACGCAGTGAATAAAGATCTTCCCCAAGGTTGGCAGGGCCGTTCAATCGCCTATCGCCCCGCTGAGCGTCGAGGAGATGGTTCGGCGTGCTCCGCACCGACAGCTGTCGGTGCGTCGCGTGCTCACCATGACAGGCTTCGTGGGGGAATGATTTCAGGGTAACCATCAAAATGAGGGTTGACACAGCACTACACGGAAAGACATTGTCTTCATAGCATACCGACGGATGTTCATGCTTTCCTGGCCTGGTTTGTGGACGAGAACGCGTAGGTGGAAGATGTTGGGTAGTTTGGCATTGGGTAGTTTGGCATTGGGTAGTTTGGCGCTGGGTAGTTTGGCATTGGGGGGATGCGGAAGCACCGCCCCCTCTCTTGAGGCTCCTGCCTCGCCAACAGTTGCATCCCCTTCAATTATGTATCAACCCACCGCCGAAGCCCCGGCGCGTCCGTCAGAAACCGATGTGCACCAGTTAATCAACCATACGCTGCACAGCACAGACACCACCACTGATGACGATGTTGTGGACTTGCTGGGGGCCCCCTTGCGTACTACAGTGCGTGTGGTGCCTAATACATATGCAGCCGGACAGATAGACACGGTGCGCACGCTGTATTATCCGGCATTGCAGGCGCAACTCTACATCCGAAGCGACGATACGCGCAGCTTTCTCATCCAGATGCGCCTACACGGATCCTTCTATTCCACCCCAGATGGACTCCAGGTAGACATGGAGCGTAGTGCTGTGCAGCAGCAAATGGGGCAGCCGCATCGTGTAGAAGACGAGGTCTGGGTCTACGAGAACGTGAGTCAGGGCGCAGCCGACCTACGCCTGGCTTGGCACGATAAGCGGGTGCGTTCCATTACATACGTGTTCTATTTCTCGTGACAGCAGCATGCAGGAGGATCTGCACATCGGCTCAAGTCCGTTTTGTTCTGAACCCCGACCTGGGGGATAACTTGACACGCAATATATTCCGGTAGTCGAGGAGGCGGTACCCCATATTTCTGGCATCTTGCCCAAACGCGTTCAGAACGTCGCTTCAATTCCCCAGAAATCCCAGAGGAAGCGCTTGCAACCCCGCATCAAAGTTGAGATGTTATAGCCCGTTCACCGTTTCCCCACACCCACCTACGGCCCTATGCTACGTGCTTTTCGCTTCCGCATCTTGGCAGGTCTGCTGCTGATGCTGTTTGGTCTTCCCCTGTTGGTCCACGCGCAGTCGGAAGACGACGCGGGGACGCGCCTGCTTCAAACGCCCAGCGTAGAGGGCGAAACCGTTGTGTTTGCATACGCCGGTGAAATCTGGCGCACGCCGCTCGATGGCGGCGACGCCGAGCGGCTCACCAGCTTCGCAGGCGTCGCCTCCAACCCACAGCTCTCCCCCGATGGATCGCAGGTCGCATTCTCAGGACGCTACAACGGCCAGACCGATGTCTACGTCGTCTCCGTTGACGGCGGGACACCCGAGCGCCTTACGTACCATCCCGGTACCGACACGGTGCAAGGCTGGACCCCCGACGGTTCGCAGATCGTCTTTGCCTCGGGCCGCGACTCGGCTCCAGCCTCCTACCAGCGGTTCTGGACGATTGGCGTAGGCGACACGACGCCCGATCCGCTGCCCATTCCACGCGGTGATGTGGGCGGGTTTGGTCCCGATGGCGAGCGCTTCGTCTACCAGCCCATTACGCGGTGGCAAGACCACTGGCGCGGCTACCGGGGCGGACAGGTCCACCCGATCTGGATCCTCGATATGGAAACGTACGAGCATACCGAGCTCCCCTTTGAGGAAACCATCGATACGCAGCCCGTGTGGGCGGGCGATACGGTGTACTTCCTCTCCGACCGGGCCGAAAACATGGTCATGAACGTATACGCCTACAACGTGGACGACGAATCGCTCACACAGGTCACCGACCACACCGACTTCGACGTGAAGTCGCTCGATGTGGACGGCTCGACCCTCGTCTACGAGCAGGGCGGCTACCTGCACCGGCACGATCTGCAGCAGGATACGCAGGCCCAGCTTGAGGTGACGGTCCGCGGTGACTTTCCGTGGACACAGCGCCAGTGGAAGGAGGTGGGCCCGATGGCCTCCAATGCCGACCTTTCCCCCAATGGCGTGCGCGCGGTGATGGAAGCCCGCGGCGAAATCTTTACCATTCCTGCTGAGGACGGCTCGTGGCGAAACCTGTCGCAAGCCTCCGACGCAGCAGACCGCTATCCGGCATGGTCGCCCGACGGATCGCAGATCGCCTGGTTTACAGATCGCGACGGCGAGTACGCGCTCCGCATCACCAACCAGCAGGGCGGCGACGCTCGCAGCATCTCCCTGCCCAACGACGTGTTCTACTACCGCCCGCAGTGGTCGCCCGATAGCGAGCGCCTCCTCTTCACGGACACCGACCGCAACCTGTGGGTGCTCGATGTGGAGAGCGAAGAGACCACCCGCATCGACCAGGATCTGTACACCCCGCCCGGGCGCACGATGAACCCGCAGTGGTCGCCCGATGGCGAGTGGATTGCCTACGCCAAGCGCCTGGACAGCCAGTTTCGGACCGTCTACGCGTACTCGCTGGAGGACGAAGAGGCAATCGCGATGAGCGACGGCATGGCCGATGCCGTGAATCCGGTGTGGGATGCGAGCGGCAAGTATCTCTACTTCATGGCCAGCACCGACTACGGCCTCAACACCGGCTGGCTCGATATGAGTTCGTACGAGCGGCCCATCGACCGTAGCGTCTACCTCACGGTGCTAAGCGACGACGAGCCCTCGCCGCTACTTCCGCAGAGCGATGAGGAGGCCACCGGCGATTCCGCACAGAACGGGGACGAAGAAAACGGCTCCGACGAAGAGGTGGACGTCCGTATCGACCCCGAGGGGCTGGCGCAGCGCACGCAGGCGCTGGATCTGCCCGAGCGGGCGTATCAGAGCTTGCATGCGGGCACCGCTGGTACGGTGTTCGTGGGCGAGTCGGTGCCCAACGCGCCCGGCCTGCACATCCACCAGTACCAGCTGGATGCGCAAGAAGCGAAACCCTTCTTGGAGGGCGTAACGCAGTTTGAGGTCGCGCACTCCGGCGAGCAAGTGTTGTACCAGGCGCAGGGGCAGTGGGGCATTGTGCCTACGGCGCAGCCGCCCTCGCCCGGCGACGGCGCGCTCGATCTGTCGGGGGTGGAGATGCCAGTCGATCCTCCGGCCGAGTGGCAGCAGATTTTTGAAGAGGCATGGCGCTTTCACCGCGACTATCTGTACGTGGAGAACTACCACGGCCTTGACTGGCCAAATATCTACGACCTGTACGCGCCGTGGGTCGACCATGTGCGGCATCGCGATGACCTGAACTACGTGCTGGAGCTGATGGTCGGCGAGCTCTCGCTGGGCCACACCTACGTGGGCGGCGGCGACGTGCCCGATGGCGACGGTCCTGGCACAGGGCTCCTGGGTGCCGACCTCGAAGCCGATGGCGAGCGCTACCGCATCGAACGCATCTACGACGGCGAGGCGTGGAACCCGAACCTGAACGCGCCGCTGCGCGCACCCGGCCTCGACGTAGAAACGGGCGACTACATTCTGGCGGTGGAAGGCCGCTCGCTCACTACCGACATGAACCCCTACGCGCCGTTTGAGGGTACCGCTGGTCGCACGGTGACACTGCTTGTAAACGACGAACCAACAACCGACGGTGCCCGCGAGGTGACCGTGGAGCCCATTGGCAGCGATTCGGGCCTCCGCACGCGTGCCTGGATCGAGGACAACCGCCGTTATGTCGAAGAGCAATCTGACGGCGAGCTGGGCTACGTCTACGTGCCCAACACGGCCCAGGCAGGCTACGACTCGTTCAACCGCTACTACTTCGCGCAGCAAGACCGCAGCGGCATGGTTATCGACGAGCGCTTCAACGGCGGCGGGTCGGCAGCCGACTACATGGTGGATATCATGTCGCGCGAGCTGCACGGCTTCTTTAATAACCCGATCGCTGAGCGCACGCCCTTCACCACACCGGGCGCGGGCGTGTGGGGCCCCAAAGTCCTGATTGCGAACGAAGCGGCAGGCTCCGGCGGCGACCTACTCCCCTACCTGTTCCGCCGGATGGAGATCGGTCCTATTGTAGGCCGCCGCACGTGGGGAGGCCTTGTGGGGATTTGGGATACGCCGCCGCTCTTGGATGGCGGCACCCTGACCGTGCCCCGCGGCGGATTCTTCGACCGCGATGGCAATTGGGCTGTGGAAAACGAGGGCGTATCGCCCGACATCCCGGTTGTGCAGACGCCGCGCGAGGTCATCGAGGGGGAGGATCCACAGCTTGACCGTGCCATCGAAGAGGCCATGATGCGCTTGCCGGAGGAAGACCCCGTCCTCGACGAGCCCGCTCCCCCTGTGCGTGCCCCGCGTGCGCTGCCCGACGACGAGTAGCGTGGGCATTGCCGCATCCATAGCCGGGGACCGCTTGCGTCCCCGGCAATCTGTGGGGCGAATGCCATTGGCACTGCACGTCCCCTGGACGGCACGTCGCTAAACACGTACGACTGCCCGCGTCCCCGGCGGTGGGGTTCACATCGCTCGCCTCCTCTGGGTTCGATTGAGACGCGCCCGAAACGACTACAGAAGCTCAGAATCGTGACAGTAGTTGGTATTCCTCTCATCCTGTCCTTCTCCCCAAAGGCTAGTCCTTGCACATAACTTTCTCTTTGATACTTTGTTGGCAAGAGGTTTGCCTGCTTCACCACTTGTTCAATTATTTCCCCCTTTGCTAGATCGACTGGATCGTCCGTGCCATTGGATCCGCATTCAGGTCATCTGTTTGGGGGTATTTCGTTTACAGGATTCACACCTCCCCACGGTATGAAGCCCTTCCGGCCTCGAAGAAGTGGGCCGCCCGGACGAAGCCCGGAGGGACGCGCTCGAAAATTGATCCTGTTTGAGCGAGCCTGCGAGTGAGTTTGATCAATTGTAGCGGACCGGAGGGCACAGTCAGGCCCAGTTCTTCCAGGGGCCCTTGCGGTCATCCTTTGGGCCTTGATCTTTTTAC
>NZ_JAWOAR010000049.1:0-12310 GCF_046498435.1 Longimonas sp.
GCCGAATGCTATCGGAACTGCACGCGTCCCGGGTTACAAGTCGCTAAACAGGTACCCCTCTCCAGGGGAGCGGCTTCGGGCGATGCGTTTGCACCTGTTTCTTCCTGCGCTAAACACGTACCCTGGCACTGCTAATCCGGAGCCGAGCGAAGCGAGGGCCGAAGGTCATGCCTGTGGTACGAACGAAGTAATCCATGCGCCGTTTGAGGAGCGCATTCCCGTCCCACATGAGGGGGACTTCATGAGAGCGCCCTACCGGTTCCTTCCTCCCTGCGGAGGCTAATCCTTGCACATAACTTTCTCTCTGATATTTTGTTAGCACAAGGGTTGTTTGCTTTACCACTTGTTCAACCATGTCCCCCTTTGCTATATCGACGGGATGGCCTGGGCCATTGAGTCCGCATTCAGATCATCGGTTTGGGGGATTTAGTTTACAGGATTCACACCTCTCCGCGGTATGAAGCCCTTGTATGAAGCCCTTGTATGAAGCCTTCTGGCCTCGAAGAAGTGGGCCGCCCGGACGAAGCCTGGAGGGACACGCTCGAACATTGATCCTGTTTGAGCGAGCCTGCGAGTGCGTTTGATCATTGGGTAGCTGTTAGATGGCAAGGGATCCCTTCCAGACAGTCATCCCGGCTCTGTTCCCGACCGCCGTTGTATACGCGCCAAGAAAAATGATAAAGCCCAAACGAAGGAGCCGCCGGTCGATTCAGCACAGCGTATACTCCAGAGTGAGAACGCTCTGTGGGGAACTGTATACGCCCGCGTCGTTGAACTACCCCCATCGTTGACTGCCTCACACATCACCAAGGTCTCAGCCCCGTTTCATGGAGTCGTACCGCCTACGCGTTCGTCTTTTTGCTGCCGCAATTGTAGGTGTGTTTGTGATATTGAGCGGGCGCCTGGTTTACCTGCAAGTCTTTGACAGCGAAACGTACTGGGGCGCCTCACAGAGTAACGCAGTGCGCGAGCGTCCGGTCGTACCCGCTCGGGGAGCACTCTACGACCGTGAGGGGACGCTGCTTGTCGATAATGCGCCAAGCTACACACTCATGTTCACGCCGCGCTACGTCGACGAATCCACACTGCCCGAACTGGCCACGCTCCTTGGGGTGGCAGATTCGGTCGTCACGGCGCGGCTGTCCGAAGCACGCGACTGGTCCTCGGTACGCCCAAGCCGCGCCTTCTCAAATCTTGACTTTGACACCTACAGCCGCATTCAAGAACGACTCTATCGCCTGCCCGGCGTCTCCTTTGATGTGGATGCCCAGCGGCGGTATCATACCGACATGCGCGCCCCGCACGCCCTTGGCTACGTCCGCGAGATAGACGGCACGCGCCTGGCCCAACTTCGCGATACAGGCTATCGACCCGGTGACCGGATTGGCGTGACAGGCATTGAGTCCGCATTCGAGTCGGAACTGCGCGGCACATACGGGAGCGAGTTTGTCGTAGTGGATGTGCGCGGCATGGAAGTGCAGTCCTACCGCGACGGTGCCGAGGACCGACCGCCCGAAAGCGGATATAATCTGCATCTGACCATTGACCACGAAGTGCAAGCGCTGGCCGAATCGCTCTTCGTGAACAAGCGCGGTGCAGCCGTAGCGCTCGACCCCGATTCGGGCGAAATCATCTCCTTCGTCAGCCATCCCGACTACGACCCCGATCTGTTCGCGCAGTCAATTCCAACCGCTACGTGGGACAGTCTCCAGTCGAACCCGGATGATCCGCTCTACAACCGCGCTACCATGAGCGGTTTTCCCCCAGGGTCTACCTGGAAGCCGTTCATGTCGCTCGTTGGGCTGGAGGAAGGTATCATCCCCGCCGGCAAAAACCAGCTTGTAGACTGCCCGGCGGGGTATCAGGTTGGAAGCCGGACCTTTCGTAACCACCAGAACAAAAGCCATGGGCGCATCTCGCTGGAGGAAGCACTGGAGGTGTCGTGCAACACGCTCTACTACGACGTGATGATGAATCTGGATGTGAACACCTGGGCCGAGTGGGCACGGCGGTTCGGATTCGGGCAAGAGGTCCCCTTCGATGTGAGCAACCAGCTTCCGGGACTTATCCCCGACTCGTCGTACTTCGACCGCACGTACGGCCGCTGGACGGCAGGGTACACGGTGAACTTGGGCATTGGTCAGGGCGACATGAGTGTAACGCCGCTCCAGATGGCACGCTACACGGCGGCCCTCGCCAACGGGGGCGATCTGCCCTCGCCCCACTTTGTGCGCTATGCCGAACATCCCGCCACGGGCGAGCGCATTATGGCCCAGCCCCCCCTCGGCGAATCCACAGGGGTCGCCCCCGAGCACCTCGACCGGGTGAACGAAGGCATGCGCCGCGTGATGGAGAGCGGAACGGGACAGTGGGTCAGCATTCCCGATATCGAAAGCGCCGGAAAAACGGGAACCGCCGAAAATCCCCACGGCGAAAACCACTCGCTCTTTATCATGTTTGCCCCCTTCGATGACCCTGAAATTGCCATCGCCGTAGCCGTTGAAAATGCCGGATACGGGGGGTCGGTGGCCGGCCCCATTGCCAGTTTCATGGCTGAAAAGTATCTCACGGGCTCCATTGCCGATACGTGGGAACGCCGCTACTGGATGGACCGCTTGCTCAACGAAGAGCGCAGCGCACCGATTACGCCCGACGTGGCGCCTGACCAACTCGATCCTGAAGAACGACAGTCCGAAGGGGCGCCCGCGGTACCCGTATCCACCCCGTAGTATCGCCCGGCTGGTGCCCCCTCACCGCTGGGTCTGCTCTGTCGTTTCCTGCCGAATCCCCACTTGCATGAAAGCCTGGTATCGCAACATCGACTGGATCACGCTGCTGGCGTGGCTGGTGCTTATCGGCATGGGACTGCTGGCTATCTATAGTAGCACACACGGCCCCGGCGCTGAGCATTTGCCCGCGTCCGTGCAGCAGAACTTCTACCGCCAGGCTACCTGGCTGGTTGTGGCAATCGGTGTCCTGGGAGGATTGCTGATGCTGTCTCCACGCACCATTATGTTTGGGGCGTATCCGTTCTACGGCTTAGTGCTGATCCTGCTCATTGCTACTCTGTTTTTTGGCCACGAGGCCGGCGGAGGCGCTCACTGGCTCGCGTTTGGGCCCCTCCGCCTTCAGGCCTCAGAACTTGCCAAGGTCGGGACAGTGCTGGCCGTAGCCCAACTCCTTTCCGATCGGCGAGCGGTGTCGGCGCAGCACATGGGCTACGCCCTGCGCGCTGCCGGACTCGTGGCCCTGCCGGCGCTGCTGGTGATGCTTCAGAACGACATGGGCACCGCGCTCGTGTTCGTGGGGCTCATCCCAATTGTGCTGTTCTGGGGCGGCCTCCCTATCTCGCTCATCCTGCTCATGATTGTGCCCGGCCTGGCGCTCTACGCCGGACTGCTCAGCGCCTGGGCCGCTGCAGCCGTCACGGTGCTCTTTACACTTGGCATGTGGATCGGTACGCGAAAGCGCATGCTTACGATCGCCGCCGCCGCGCTCAGCACAGCCGCGGGACTCATCGCTTCGTTTGCGCTCGTGCACATTCTGCGTCCGCATCAGGTAGCGCGTATCATCTCGTTCACGAATCCTGAGGCGGAGGAATTTCGGCAAGGGGTGGGCTTCCACCTCGTGCAATCGAAAGCTGCAATTGGGTCGGGGGGCATTTGGGGCAAAGGCTTCATGGAAGGCACCCAAACCCAGGGCGCGTACATTCCCGAACAGTCTACCGACTTCGTGTTCAGCGTCATTGCTGAAGAGTTCGGGCTCGTCGGAGCAGGGTTTGTGCTGCTGGTTCTGGGCTTTCTGCTGCTGCGACTCATTAAACTGGGGGCCGAGTCAAAGCATCCCTTTGGCAGCCTCGTTGCGGCTGGCGCTGTAGGGGTCTACCTTATCCACACCATCATTAACCTGGGCATGGTGATGGGACTGCTCCCCGTAATTGGACTCCCGCTGCCGTTCCTCTCGTACGGGGGCTCGGCACTCGTATCCTATACGCTCCTGCTCGGTATTGTCGTGAGCATTCACATGCGCCGCGATGCGCTCTCGATCTACGGATACTGACTACTGCTCTGTCACAGATGATTTATAAGGTAACGTATGGACTCCCACTTTATAGTCATCCATTGACATGTGACACACCACTACGGATACTGACGCTCTTCGGCAAGAACTGCACAGAAACGCTGGACTGCACCAGGGGTACCATTTTCCCAGTACATTGCTGTCTTCTCGTGTCCCGACCTAATTAGATCTATGACTACCTCGGCGTCGTCTCCCCCTTCCGAGTCTTCCCAAAACAGCACATCGTGGTCAACGCGTCGCTGGGTGGTGCTTGGCATCGCGGTGCTATTCTTTGGGTTCGTACTCTACGAAATGATAAATCCCTTTCCAGGGCAACCCTACCTGGAGGTACCGCACGGCGACCACGTGCACTACGTCCCCAAAGACCGCGACGATGATGCACGGCTCAACGACTTCCCAACCACGCGCCCCGGCCCTAACGAACGCATTCTGCCGAACGGACGCGTCATCGAAGAGGAGCCCTCTGAATAGCATCTTGCGCTTGGAGGGGTACCTGACGTTGCCATTTCATGTACTGTTTGTTGGATACGATGGGCCTGATGACTGTATGAGCCTTCCTGCCCTCACAACCGTTGCGCATCAGTGGATAGCTACCCACCTTACACCCGGTCAGCATGCGGTGGATGCCACGGCAGGAAATGGGCACGACACGGTATTCTTAGCCCAGCAGGTGGGCGCACAGGGCCGTGTTACCGCCTTTGATGTGCAGGTCCCCGCCTGCGCCGCCACCCGCCGCCGGTGCGCACAGGCAGAAGTATCCGACCGTGTAACCGTGGTGCACGCCGGACACGAAACCATGCGCGACCACGTTGAAGCGCCCATCCACGCCGCCATGTTCAACCTGGGCTACCTGCCGCGCCACGACCACACGCGCATCACCCGCCCTGACACGACGGTGGCCGCCCTCAACGCCGCCTGCGAACTCATGACCGGGGGCGGACTCCTCACCGTGCTCGCATACCGTGGGCACGAGGGCGGCCCCGAAGAGGCCCAGCACGTCCAAGACTGGATCGACGCCCGCATCGATACGCTGCGTATCCTGCAAAGTCGCCTGTACAGCGCCAACCCCGATGCTCCACTGCTCTGGGGCATTCAAGTGCCTGCAGCATAGCACCCTCCTACTCGTTTCCGTTCACTGTCGAACTGCGCTCCATGTGCCTAATTATCATGGGGGTCGAAGTACACCCCGACTACCCACTCATCATGGCCAGCAACCGCGACGAGTTCTACGCCCGGCCCACGCGTCCCGCACAGTGGTGGCCCAGCGCACCCCACATCTGCGCCGGGCGCGACCTGAAGGCGGGCGGCACGTGGTGCGGGCTCACCTGCGACGGACGCTGGGCAGCCCTCACCAACTACCGCGACTTCACGCGCCCTGTCCCCGACGGCCCCACCCGTGGTACCGTAGTTACCGACTACCTGCACGCCGACACCGCCCCCGAGCAGTACCTCGCAGCGCTACGCACCCTCACGCCGCGTGCCCCGTTTAACCTCCTGTTCGGACGCGGCAGCACCGCCTACTACATGGCCCATCCCGACCGTGCCCCCGAAGCCGTCGAACCCGGATGGCACGGCCTTAGCAACGCCTATCTGGATACCCCGTGGCACAAGGTAAACCGCGGCAAGCAGCGCATCATCGATGCCATTGGCGATACCGTGCATCCCGAAGCGCTGCTCGATGCGCTCCACGACACCACCCCCGCCCCGAACTCGCTTCTGCCCGACACCGGGCTTCCCCCCGATAAAGAGCGCGCAGTGTCGTCTATGTTCATCACCGGCGAGCAGTATGGGACGCGCGCATCCACCGTGATGCTGCAACACCGCAGCGGACGCTTCTTGTTCGCCGAGCGTCTCTACGTGTATGGCCGCGAGGCCACCACACGCACCTTCACCTGCGACCCAACCAGTACCGTTCCGTCCGACACCAGGCAGCAAGCCCCTGCCGACCTGCTCGTATCGGCGTAACGGGTAGCTCCCATAAAAACAGGGGGAAACCAAAGGCCGGCAGCATTGCCTCCGCTATCCCGATGCAACGCGCACCGCCCATGCCCCCGTGCCAGCGCCGTTGGCTCGCTTCGTGCAGGCTCCCGTACGCCCACCGCCCATTCCCGTCCGCATTCTCCCCACCCCTCGCATACACCGGACGCAACGCACGCTCCCACCCAACCCGCATCCTCACAGCGCCCTTCTCATCCCCCACGCCACCCCGTTCGCTCCAAACGTCCCTTGCGCTTAAATCCCCCGCTGGATATATTATGCCATCTGCGCTGAATCATTATACAGGTGTTTGCAATCGGTGAGCGACGAAACTCGCCTTAATGTCGCCGGGGACGCAAGCGGTACCGACAGCGGTCGGCACAGGTTACCCGGCTATGGGCTACAAATCCTTAGCCCGGAATCAGGAGCGGAGCGGATATCCCGGGCCGCCTCCAACCTAACGTGTACATCGAAGTCTCGCACCTGGTATTACATCCGCATGTTGACACCTGCTCCACACGACCGAACCCGCTGCCCACACCGCCCCCGTGTGCTGTGTCAACGGTGTTGATATAATTAGGAGTTGTGCTCCATGGTACATGACAAAAAAATTGCGAGCCTTCATATTAGTCCCGGGCATCAGCGCCTTCCTTGATCAGAGGCGTCGATCAAAACCGTTTCAACTGGACTGCTGCACTGTCACGCTTGATTGTTTCCCGTTTGAGCGCAAAATCCCTCCCCCTAAATCCCCCTCCTCCGAGGGGGACTCCATGAAAGCGCCCTACTGGTTCCTTCCTCCCCGGGGAGGAAGGGTAGGATGGAGGGGAAAATACGCATCTGAACCCAATCATTTAGGGTTGACAGCGGACTCCCTACAGAGCTAAGCAACCTCTTCAGCCGCTTCCGGCACGCTCCCCGCCATAGCCGTGTGCAGCGCCTCGGGGTCAAAGTGCGTCTGGATGGCGTCGTTGACCTCGTCGAGCGTTACGGCGCGGATGCGCTCGGGGAACTCGTCAAGGTAGCCCACGGGAAAGCCGCGCTCGGCATTGGTTAGGAGCGACTGCGCAACGCTCTTCGTGGTCGCCAGACCCACTTTGTAGGATCCGGTAATGGTCGTTTTCTTCGCGTCGAGCTCCTCTTCGGTGACGCCGCCCTTCACAAAGTCGCGCACGACCTGACGAGTAGCGTTCAGCCCTTGTTGCAGCGCCTCGGTGCTGAGGGTCACGCCAATCGTCCAGTTCCCGTCGTATTCGGTACTGATGCCAGACAGGCTCGACCGGATGCCGTACGTCAGGCCCATCTCATCGCGCACGGTGTTCATGAGGCGGGCCGAGAAGTTGCCGCCCAGCACGTAGTTGCCCAGGTAGAGCGGCAGATACGCATCGTCGTCGCGGCGGAGGGTGAGCGCGTGCCCCATGCGTACGTCGATGTTGTCGCGGTCGGCCATGGGCACGGTGGCGGTGCCGGGGGCGCAGGCGGTGGCGCGGGTCGCGTGCGTCGGATCGGGGGCCGTGCCATCCCACGAAGCAAACGCACCACGCACAGCGGTTTCCACCGCGTCGTGCTCCAGGTCGCCCGCTACCACCAGCGTGAAGGCATGTGGCGTGACGTGTTCGTGGTGATACGCCCGCACGTCGGCGCGGGTGGTTTGCTGCAGGCGCTCCAGTTCGTCCTCGAACGGACGGCTGTAGTTGGGGTGATCAACCGAAAACAGGCGCTGCATGAGGGCGCGCGAGGCGTGCGGAGCGGTGTCTTGCATCGAGCGCTGCACATCAGCCAACGTCTGTGCTTGCACCTTCGGGTATTCCGACTCGGGAAACGACGGCGTCTGCACCATGTCGGCACACACGTCGAGCACGGTCGGCAGATCGCTCGTGAGCGCCTGCCCCGACACATCCACGTAGAGCCCGTCGCTCGACAGCGAGAGCTGCGCGCCGCATTCTTCGAGCACGGCAGCCAGCTCAAAGCGATCGTGTGTGTCGGTGCCTTTGTCGAGCATCCCCACCATCAGGCGCTGCACCAGGTCGTCGTGTGCGCCCAGGTCAGGATGTGTGCGAAACGATCCACGCCACGAGACAAAACCGTCTACGGGCATCTGAAGGGTGAGCAGGCGGCACGGGCCTACGGGACGGTCGTGCACGCGGTCGGCATACGAAAGAGCGGAGCGATCCATAAAAGCAGAGGAAATCAGAATGGGGAACGACAAAAACGGCCGGGGCCAGCGGTATGCTACGCATCCGGTACGTACCAGCCGATGGTGTTTTGCGTGGCGTGCAGATGCTCCTGCGCCACCTGCTGCACGGCCTGCGGCGTAACGGCGCGGATGCGGTCAATGTACTCGGTGTAGAGCGTCCAGTCGCCCACAGCAATGGCTTCGTTAAGCTGCGAGGCAATCCGGTACGGCCCGTCGCGCCCGTAGGCTTCTTTGGCCACAAGCTGGCGCTGCGCCCGCGCGACTTCGTCGTCGGTTACACCCTCCTGTTGGATGCGCTCAATTTCCTCTTCGATTGCGGCTTCCACCGTTTCGTGGGTGGACGACGGCGTGAGGAAGGCAAAGAGGGAGAAGAGGCTCGGATCGCGCATCCGAAAGTTCATCGCGAACACGTCGGTGGTCAGCTCCTGGTCGGTGCAGCGGCGGTAGAGGCGACTGCCCTTGCCCGACGCCAGAATACGCGCCAGCACGTCAAAGGCATCGGCAGCGTCGGTGCGCCCGTGGGGCACCTTGTAGCTCGACAGGAGCGCCCCAAGTTCGCCATCCTGGTGCACCGTTACGCGGCGCTGTCCGCGCTGCTCGGGCTCGCGGGTGCGTACCTCGGGTATGTCGTGCGGAGCCGCGTCGATGCTGCCGAAGTGCTCTGCAATGGCTTGCAGATCGGCCTCTGCATCGACCGACCCGATGAGGCTCAGCGTGGCGTTATTCGGCCAGTAGAACGTGTCGTAGAAGTGGCGCAGGTCCTCGGGCTGCATCGTTTCGATGTCGCTGCGCCAGCCGATGGTGGGGTGATGGTACGGGTGCGCCACATACGCCGCGCTCCACACCGCGTCGAAAAGCCGCCGCGTGGGGTCGTTCTGCCCACGGTCGAACTCGTTCAGGATGACCGTGCGCTCCGACTCCACATCGTCGGGGGCCAGGCGGGCATTGCGCATCCGGTCGGCCTCGATGTCGAGCGCCATGCCTACATGCTCGCGCGGCAGCATCTCGTAGTAGTTGGTGCGATCGGTCCAGGTGGAGGCGTTGACCTGGGCGCCCACCCGCTGCAGCACGTCAAAAATGGAGGTGCCGTGCTCCTTATGAAAGCGCTCGGTGCCTTTGAACATGAGATGCTCCAGCATGTGCGTGGCGCCGGTGTGACCCGTGCGCTCGTTGCGGCTGCCCACATGGTAGGTAATCATCACGCTCGTAACTGGCGCGGCATCAATGGGATACAGCAACACCTGCAGACCGTTGGCGTCCAGCTCATACTGCTGGATGCCGCCGGATTCCTGCACGAACGAAAAGCCGTCTACTGGGACGGGCGATGGCGAAACAGCGGTACTCATACGAAACGGGGCGTCAAATGGGAAGAATGACTGTGCTGCACGAATAAGGAAAGCTTGGCGTTCCAGGCGCCGGTGCTGCGTATCCACAAAACGTACTTGTTCAACATGGTGCCATAGCGGAAGGCAATGACTGCGCCGTGCGTGGGAAGGATACAGTCAAATCGCAGTCGGCAATCAGTGCGCTTCCAACCAGTTATCGGCCAGCGCGATATCTACCGCCACGGGCACGCCGTCGAGCGGAAGCGCAGCGTTCATCTCAGCCTCGACGAGTGATTTCAGAGCATCTTCCTCGCCGGGGGCCACATCGAACACGAGCTCATCATGCACTTGCAGGAGCATCCTGCTGTTGAGTTTGCTCTGTCGGATGCGACTGTCGATGCTGTTCATGGCAATCTTGATCATATCCGCCTGCGTGCCCTGAATTGGCATGTTTACAGCCACGCGCTCAGCAGCACTGCGCCGGTTGGAGTTGCTGGCGGTGAGGTCGGGAATCGGGCGACGGCGTCCGCGCAGGGTTTCGGCGTATCCTTTGTTGCGGGCCTCTTCGACCAGTTGGTTCAAGAGGGAAGCCACGCCTGGGTAGGACTTCCGGTACTGGTCGATCAGCTCCTGGGCTTCCTCGACCGAGGTGCGAAGCCGCTGTGCCAGTCCCCACGGCGACACGCCATACGGAATGCCGTAGTTGACCTCCTTGGCCTTGCGCCGCTGGTCGCGCGTTACGTCGTCGGGGTCGATGTCGAAGACCCGTGCGGCGGCATCGGTGTGGATGTCACCGCCGTTACGGAAGGTCTCCTGCATTGCCTCGTCGCCACTCATGGAGGCCAGGATGCGCAGCTCGATCTGGGCGTAGTCGGCAGCCATGAGCTGCCAGCCCTCGCGCGGCACAAATGCTTTTCGGATCTCGCGCCCGACGGGTGTGCGAATCGGGATATTCTGCAGGTTGGGATCCGACGACGAAAGCCGTCCGGTGGCGGTGCGTGCCTGGTTGAAGCTGGTGTGGATGCGGTTGGTTTCCGGATGCACCAGTTCGCCGAGGCTGTCGAGATAGGTGCTTTTTAGCTTGTAGGTTTTGCGCCAGTCGAGCACGAGCCCGGGCAGATCATGCTGCGTAGAGAGCTCCTCCAGCACGCTTTCCTTGGTGGAGGGCCGCCCGGTGGAGGTTTTGGAGATGACCGGCAGATCCAGCTTCTCGAAGAGCACCGTGCCCAGCTGCTGCGTGGAGTTGATGTTGAACTCGGTGCCTGCGAGCTCATAGATCTGGCTGCCGATGTCGTCAAGCTCGTCGGCGAGGCGCTCAGAGATGGCATCGAGCACATCCGTATCCACCCGAATGCCGGTGTGCTCCATCTCGGCGAGGACCCGCACGAGTGGAAACTCCATCTCCGCGGCGATCGTCCACAGGTCGATCTCACGCAGCGCCTCTTCCAGGGGTCCGGTAAGCTGTAAGCTAATGTCGGCATCTTCGCAGGCATAGCGCGAGGCATCGGCAATGTCGACCTCGCGCATCGTGATCTGCGAGCGGCCCGAGCCAATCAGATTCTCGATGGGCTCCATTTTATAGTTGAGAATGGAGCGCGCTACATCGCCCAGGTTCTGCGCCTGCTCAGGATGCAACAGGTAGTGCGCAATCATGGTGTCGAAGATGGTGCCCTGCACATCCACGCCGTGGCGGCGCATCACCACCAGGTCGTACTTCAGGTTATGCCCAATGATTGTGGTATGCTGCTCAAGAACCGGTCGGAGCACATCGAGCACGTCTTGCGTGGAGGTGCCGTCGGGCAGCGGCGTAGGCACGTAGGTCGCCTCGTGGGGCGTCCAGGCAAACGACATCCCCACCAGCGACGCAATCATCGAATCGGTCGAGGTGGTTTCGGTGTCGAAGGCATAGCGGTCGTGCTCGGCCAGCGTTTCGGCGAACGCCTCCAGCTCCTCGCGGTGCTGAATGAAGTCGTAGGCGACCTTTTCCGGATCGAGCTCTTTCACCGCTTCGTACGGCCCAAAGTCAAACGAGAGCGCCTCACTGTCATCGCCCGGCTCGTTGGTGTTGGATTCGGAGGCCTCCTTGCCATCGCCATTCAGATCGACGCGGTCGAGCAGCGTTTCGAACTCGAACACCTCAAAGAGACGCCGCAGCTCGTCCATGTCCGGATTCGCCTGGCGGAGCTGGTGCCAGTCGAGCCCGAAGTCGACATCGGTCTTGATCTGCACGAGCTTGCGGCTCATGCGGGCCTGATCGGCAAACTCCTTCAGGTTCTGCCCGCGTTTGCCGCCCACCTCATCGGCATGAGCAATGACCGATTCCACGTCGGGATACTCACGCAGCAGCTTCTGCGAGGTCTTTTCGCCGATGAGCGGCACACCGGGCACGTTATCCGAGGAGTCGCCCCAGAGGGCGAGCATATCGATGAACTGCGACGGCTCCAGCCCCATCTCTTCCCGAAAACTGGCGGCGGTAATGTGTTCAAAATCTTGATCACCGCGTGCCGGTTTGTACATAGAAATGGACGGTGACAGCAGCTGCTTGAAATCCTTGTCGGGCGACACGATAACGACCTCAGCGCCATCCTGCTCGGCATCGCGAGCGAGGGTGCCGAGCAGGATGGCGCTGAGGTCGTTATCGTGTCGCCCGACAAGGATTTCAAGCAGCTGCTGTCACCGTCCATTTCTATGTACAAACCGGCACGCGGTGATCAAGATTTTGAACACATTACCG
>NZ_JAWOAR010000102.1:0-5041 GCF_046498435.1 Longimonas sp.
CCAGATCCTTATCTGAGTGCTTTGCGCCGCTTCCAGGCTGAAGCAGATCAGGCTATTGTGGTCGAGGATTCCGTCTTTGAGAGACGTGTCGTCATCTCGACCGTCCTGGGAAGGCTTTCCACGGAACCAGTGCCGAATTCCCGCGTCATCGAGATCTCGTTTACATCCGGCAATCGACAAACAGCGTCCGCCGTCGGGTGCGCCCAAGAGCGCTGTTACGATGCCCAGCGGAAGCTCGGCAGGCGCAACGATGGTGCGCGACAGCAGATCGGCGCCCAGCAGCAATGCACCGCCCAGCAGCGCCGAGCCAGGGATGAGGACGCGGTGGTCCGGCCCCACGGCCAGACGCAACAGGTGCGGCACCACCAGTCCCACAAACCCGATTACCCCGCTCACGGCCACCGCCGCGCCTACGACAAAGGCTGCCAGCGCAATCACCAGCTTCTTGACGCGCTCGGTGTCGATGCCAAGATGCAGCGCCTCGCCCTCGCCCAGCAACATCGCGTTCAGCGGACGCGCCATAAGCGGAGCGGCGAGCATCCCGCCCAGCAGGCATGGCCCCACCACCGCCAGCTGACTCCACGTGGCGCCGCCCAGACTGCCGAGCGTCCAGAACGTGAGGTCGCGCAGCTGGTCGTCATCGGCAATGAAGATCATCAGTCCGGTGCCCGCGCCTGCCAGCGCGTTGATGGCAATGCCTGCCAGTAGCATCGTAGCCACCGAGGTGCGTCCGCCGCTCGTGGCCAGCTGGTACACTACCACCGTAGCCGCCACGCCGCCTGCGAAGGCCGCGATAGGAAGCAGAAACGCGCCCAACCACGCCGTCCACGCACCCAGCACGGTTGTGCCCAGCACAATGGTAACGACGGCTGCCAGCGCGGCGCCGCTCGACACGCCAATCAGGCTCGGGTCGGCCAGCGGATTCCGAAACAGCCCCTGCATCACCGCACCCGCCACGGCGAGTCCGCCCCCCACGCCAATGGCCAACAGCACGCGGGGCAGCCGAATCGCCGTAAGCACAAGCGCCTGACGCGACTCAAAGCTCCACGGTAGCAACACACCTACACGGTCTGCCAGAATTGCAAGCACCTGCCCCAGCGTCATGTCGACCGCACCAATGGCCAGACTCGCGCCAGTGGTTCCCAGCAGGAGCAGCACGAGCCCGCCCAGCACTAACCGTGCGGTCTGGCTGTGCTGCTTGGCATGCATCTGGGCGGCGTCGGCGCGCTCTGCAGACGCACCGGTCTCCTCATCAGCGCTGGTAGCGGCAGGTTCGACCGGCGGGGCATCGGTTGGGGTGGGCATAGCGGGGGCAGACGGATGCGAAGCTACTCGGCAGAGATCGAAGCGGCTTCCAGTTCGGGGTGCAGTTCTCCGGTGAGTTCGCGTACGGCGGTGCCCAGGCGCGGCCCAAAGCCGAGCAGGAGCAGGTCATCCATCGCCACAATGCGCCGGTTTTCACCTGCGGGGGTAAGTTCGATGCCGGGCTGCTCCAGCACGCCCTCCACACCGCCTACGCTGTCGAGGCCACGTGTGAGCATGAGAATCACATCGGGCGCAGCGTCGACCACCGCTTCCGCAGTGAGCGGTTTGAACCCGTCGATGCCTGTGAGGGCGTTTTCACCGCCCGCCAATTCGATCATCGCCCCTGCCGAGGTGCCCGATCCGGCCACGTTCATCGTGCCGCTACCCCGTGCGTAGATGAACAGCACGCGCGGCGGGGTGTCGGCCTCCTCACGAAGCGTGCGAGCTTCTGCAAGCTGGCGCTCCATCTCCGCAACAAGATCGTCCCCCGCATCCACCCGCCCCAGAAGCTCGGCGACCTGACGGATCTTCTGCTTCGCGCCCGCAACGCTCGGTTCGTCGGGTATGGTTTCGACGCCTACATCTGCGTTGCGCAGCTGGTCGAGTACAGCAGGCGGACCGGTACCTTCGAGCGCCAGAATAATGTCGGGATCGAGCGAGAGCACGCCCTCCGCCGAAAGCTGGCGATAGTAGCCCACGTCGGGCTTTTCGGTGGCGGCTTCCGGATATATGCTGGAGGCATCCACCCCCACCACGCGGTCGCCTTGGTCCAGAGCATACACAATTTCGGTAACGGAGCCGCCTAAGGGCAGCACTCGCTCGGCCTCGGTATCTTGGGCAGAGGCGGTGGGCGCGCTACCAAGGAGCAGGAGCGCGGTGCTCAGTAGGAATAGCGGGATGCGATGCATAATTGGGTTGGCTATGCTGACTGATATCACGAAACCACATTTTGCTTATTGCACGGTGAAAAACGGCTTTTTTCGAACGTGCCGCCCGCCGAGTAGGAGATGGTTCGACTCTTACCGACTTCCGTCGGTATTCGCTCACCATGACACTTTTGGGGGTGGTTCACTTGTTCGTAGCCGCTGACGGCATCCAAGGCGCATTCATGGTCTTCAACACAAGCAGGTTGCTCATCCACAAGTCATCCTGACGCCTCCGGCGGAAGGATCTCAACGCCGTCCTCACACACCGGGCATATGCGAACACCCAACGCCGGACTGCTCAACTGTGTGACCTGTGGCGCGTCATTCAAACAACGGCGTTCCATCGGTGCGCACCACGTAGTCAAAGGTGTAATAGCGCGACGGATGCGCCTCGCGGTCGGCAGGCAGATCGGGAGCACCTTCGTAGTAGCTTTGGATGCGGATCTTCGCGTAGCCCTCGCCGTCGGCGGTACGCACAACGAGGGTGCGTCCCGGAATGGGGCGCACATAGCTTTCGCCGTTGGTGTTGTAGTTGTACCAGCCGTTGCCCGAGCCGGTGGGGATGGCCATCGCTTCGTCGGTGTCGGCCTGCAGGCGGTCGGTGTCTACCTCGGTTACATCGTCAAAGGCGGATTCGGCCACGTACGCCGCGCCGTTGCCGGGTCCGCTCGCACCGCCGTTGATGCGAATGGTCGTGCCTTGCAGCGCAATGTCCCATGCGGTCGAGTTGGAGTCGGCGCGCGCTTCAGCCCCCGATTCCAGTACGATCTCATTATCACGCAGGCTAAAGAACGTGTACTGGTTCAGCCCCTGCGGACGTCCGTTTTCGCCAACGGTTACGGTCGGGTCGGCAGGCAGGTCTTCAACAGTTTGCGTGTCCAGTTCCACGGGCTCCTCCGGAGCCGCAGGGTTGGTGTCGTCGTCGCACGCGCTAAGCGTAATCAGCAGTGCGGTAGCGAATGCAAAAGACGCAATTCGTGTCAGAATACGCATGGTGGATGCTCCGGTTAGTTTAATAGAAACAGATAGATAGCAGGATGCGCAGGCTATGTGCTACAGCGTAGCGCGCATCCCCACGAACCAGGTACGGCCCGAAAACTCAGGCGTGTACTGGGCATTGGTGTAGTCCGTCAGGTTGTTGGCACCGACTTGCAGCGCCACGTCGTCAACAAGCGTTTGGGTGAGGGTCAGATCAAGCAGCGCGTGGCCAGGGGCGTACTCGGCATCAGTATCGACAATGCCGTTGCCGTTCACATCCGAGAAGCCGTAGCGGCTGCGGTAGCGTCCACGTACCGAGGCCGTGAAGCCTGCAGATTCAGCCCGCGCCGTAAAACGAACGGTGGCCCGATGCGGCGAGCGGCCTCGCAATCCGGCATAGTCGCTGACCGGCACCGCCACATCGCGCCCGGCATCCGTCCGCCGAAAGATGCGCCCGTCCTCCAATTGGTCGAGCACGTCGCGGTCTTTGGCGTTCAGATAGGTGTAGCTGATGGCCGCGTCGAGCGCCGGGCGAGGTTGCCACATCAATTCGGCTTCTAGGCCCTGCGTAAAGACGCGTCCGCGGTTGAAGTAGGTAAAGATCTGCTGCCCGTTGGTCTTACGCGCCACGGGCTGTGTGTCGATGAGATCGCGCACTTCGTTGTGGTAGAGGTTGGCGTCGAGCGTAAGCGCGGCAGGGAGATCCACTCGCACCCCGACGTTGTAAGCGACCGAGCGTTCGGCATCCATCGCCCCGCCCAATGTGGTGGGGGCTTGCAAGAACGACGCGATTTCGCCTCGGGCGCCCAGACTGTCGAGTCCGCCGCGCACCTCCTTGGCGCCGAACACGCTGTATCCGGCTTGCGCATTGGTGAAGTTGAGATAGAGCTGCCGAAAGGCGGGCGCTTTGTATCCGCTGCCCACCGACGCCCGCACGCGCAGCCTATCCAGTGGACGCACCAGCGCGGCCAGCTTTGGACTGATGCGCGTGGCGTAGTCGCTGTGGGCATCCAGGCGCGCACTCGGCACCAGGTCAAGCCAGTCGGTCGGCGCCCATTCGTCTTGCACGAAGACAAACCCGCCCGTGCGGCTGCCGGTCACACGGTCGGCATCGACGGATTCGCGGATGTACCCTGCACCTACGGTGGCCAAGTGCGCATCTCCCAGTGCAGTCTGAAGCTGTGCCTCGCCCTTGCGATACTGCTGATTGAAGCGCGCATCGTCGAGGCGAAGCCCGTCGCTCTGCCCCACGAGGCTCGTTTCGGTGCGATAGCCGGACGCCACCCCCTGAAGCTCCAGCGTGGTGCCTGGACGTAGCGTGTGGGTGAGCGTGGGCGTGAGGCTCCAGTCGGTGCGCTGACCTGTGTTCTCAAAGCGCTGATTCTGGCCCTGCACCTGCACCGCGCTCGCCTGATCTTCGCGTGCCAGTCGGCCCCGCACTTTAACATCCGTGTCGGTGCTCAAAGCATACCCGGCGGTGCTGCGTGCCACGTAATCGGTGAACGATGGTGCCGTGGGCGTGGGGGTGGAGGGCGTCATGTCGTACCCATCCGAGGCATAGCGGCTCACGAACGCCTTGCCGCGCCACTTGCCGCTCGTGCCCGCCACGCGAATCGAGGCCTCCACGTATATGTAGTTGGTAGAACTCAAGTAGTCATCATAGGAATCCTAACTGAGTTAAATTCAAAATTATTTCAAATAAAATTAAATCATATATCAGTCCAAGTGTCTCAAATTAGTTCCCAAACTTTGTTATCAAATCACTTAAAATGCCTTCTGTTTCAGTAAAAGTCTGTGAAAAAAAACTGTTTAGAAACTCAACCAGCTCCAGT
>NZ_JAWOAR010000103.1:0-7614 GCF_046498435.1 Longimonas sp.
TTCAGCTCGCCCTTCATCAGCGCGTTGAGATCCTGTGCGCTGGCCTGCACCGTGATGGTCGGCGCGTCCGTCTTCCCTTCCTCGACGTCGACCTGACAACACAGAGTCGCCTGATGCTCTGCCTGTTCCTTGTCAAAAAACCCGCACATGCCGGTAAATAAGTGCTCAATCCATCCCCCATTGATTCGTCCGATAATCGGCCATGCCGTCTCAGCAAATACGTTCCGATCTCGCAGGAGATAGGACTACTGCTCTGTCAACCCTCATTTTGATGGTTGCACTGCAATCAGCCTCCACCATGACAGGTTTTGGGGGGACACAGAGTTTGGCACAGTCTCCGGCCCCTAATATTCAGGTGTGACACGACACTACGTTCGGTTGCTTGTAGATCGTCTTGCCAATCGGTCGTCTTACCAAACAGAATCCCACCATACAGAGCACCTTGTGTCTCTACTTCCACGCGTCCTGATTCATCGTCCCCGGCTCGCCGTTACAGAATATGCCTGACACGAACACAGATGAAACGGTCAGCGATGTCCTGCAGCGAAGCGTAATTCTCGAACGCGTTACGGACGGCATTGCTGCCTTCGATACGGGCTTACGGTGCACCTATCTCAACGACCCGGCCGTGCAGATGCTGGGTATCCAGCGTGAGGATTTGATTGGCAACCGCGTGGAGGACGTGTTTCCTGAAGCAGAGGGAACGGTTGTGCAAGACAAGCTCGCGGCAGCAATGGAGACGCAGAAGCAACACTCGTTCGAGCACTACCATGCGGTCCAGGAGCGATGGTTCGAAGGGCGCATTTACCCCGACGAAAGCGGAATGTCCCTCTACTTGGTCGACATTACAGAGCGAAAGGCGTCGGAAGAGGAGTTCGCCCAAACCAATTGGCGGCGCACAGCCCTGATCGAGAACACCTCTGCGGCGGTGTACGACAAAGAGCAGGAGCAGAAGCAGCGAACACGTGCGCAGCTTCGTAAGCATTTACAGTCGCTGTACGAGAAGCTCCCCGATGCAGTGATCATCCACGATGCAGACGGAAATGTCCTTGACGTAAACAGCCAGACCGTCAACGATCTTGGCTATACGCGCGAAGAACTGCTCTCGATGAATGTGACGCGCTTTGAGATCGACCACGATTGGGACGAATTAAACGACCTCTGGAGTGCGATGGAGGTGGGCGACCGGCATAAAGTCCTCACGCGTCATTGCCGCAAGGATGGCTCCACGTTTCCTGCTGAGGTATGGGTAGACAAAGTCGAAATCGGGGGGGAACAGCAGTTTATTGCTCTCAGCCGAGACGTCACAGAGCGCAACCGTCAGCGACAGGCCCTTGAAGAGCTTACCGAGCAATACCGCGCTCTGCTCGAAAATGCAGATGATGCCATCTTCCTCATGGATGTCGACAAGACCGAATCAGGCCCTGAGTTTCGGTTCGAACAACTCAATCCTTACCATGAAGCCGCAACGGGGCTCACCACCGAGAGCATTCGGGGCAAAACGCCACGCGAGGCCGTCGGGCCCGACGTTGGTGCCGAGCTCGCGGCAAATTACCGTCGCTGTGTGGAGGCGGAAGAACCCATCTCCTACCAGGAAACACTCGACCTTCCTCAGGGCACACGAATCTGGGAAACCAAGCTCGCTCCGGTGATGATTGACAACGAGGTGACCCGGGTTATCGGGATTTCCCGCGACGTCACCGATCGGGTAGAGCGGGAGGCGACGCTCAGTCGCCAGAACGAGCGGCTTAGCGAGTTTACGGGTGTCGTATCTCATGACCTTCGTAACCCGCTCAACATCGCCCAGGGTCGCACAGCTCTTGCCATCAAAGAACGGGCCCGCGACGGGAACGAGAACATTCATCTCCCCAAGGCGCAAGCGGCACTTAAGCGCATGGAAGTCATCATCATGGACACGCTCCTCCTTGCCCAGCAGGGCGATACGGTAGATACGGTTGAGCCCGTCGCGATGGAAGAGATCATCAATGCGTGTTGGGCCATGATCGACCCCGTTGAGGCCACGCTGATCATCGAAGACACGTGTACAATCGCCGGCGATCCAGACCGGCTCTGCCACGTGTACGAGAACCTCTTCCGGAACGCCCTTGAGCATGGCGGTCCTGGGGTAACAGTCCGCGTGGGAAAGGCGGGGCATGCCTCCCTGTACGTTGAAGACGACGGGCCCGGCGTGCCGCCTGAACAGCAGGATGCCGTATTTGAGCCAGGGCAGACTTCACGCGCAGATGGCACTGGCTTTGGCCTTGCAATTGTGAAACGAATCGCCGAGGCGCACGGGTGGACCGTCACGCTTACGGCGTCTGACGAGGGGGGAACCCGATTTGAGTTCTCAGGTGTTGAGGTTATTTCCTCATAGCCCGTATCTTATGCCTTCCCGTACACCCCACCGTGTTCAGTTCGCTTCGTGAAGGTGCGCTACATGGGTTTCAACATTCGGGGGCTCAACATCGGGGGCAACCCAAACCAGAAGTATGCCCGTCGACTTCATTTCATTGAAGCCGCTTGCAGCACCACAGTACCGACAACCGTCAGTAGAAGGGGGATGCGTAGCAACCAAAGTAGAAAAGCAACACAATCAACGCGAACCAGGGATTGAGCAGAATCGCCGTTTGCAGGCAATAAAGGCAATCTAAAACAGACCTTGCGAGCAGATAAAGCGCTGATCGGCATAATCAAACATACAAGGCTTCACGTATGCATTCTCCAGAAGACGAGCGGTCCGGTCCCTCCCGCCAGATGCCTACACCCGCACCGAAACCCCCATCTGGCGCTTTATCTGAATCTGGAGATGACACCGAAGATCGACAGCGCCTCGCAGCGCTTTATCGATACGGTATTCTCGACACCCCCGAAGAGGAGGCGTTCGACCGCATCACGAACCTGGCGGCCCGCCTGCTCGACGCGCCTATCGCGCTGACCACCTTCGTCGACGAGGACCGGCAGTGGTTCAAATCGTGCATCGGGATGGAGCAGCGCGAAACCCCTCGTGAGGTGTTTTTCTGCGACTACAACATCCGCGACAATGGCGTGATGGTGGTGGAAGACGCCACCAACGACGTGCGCTTTGCCGACAGCCCGCTGGTGACCGGACCGCCGCACATCCGCTTCTACGCAGGCGCTCCGCTTTTCACCGATGACGGCTTCGCACTGGGCTCGCTCTGCGTGATCGACACCGAGCCCCGCACGCTCTCCGACGACGACCGCCAAACGCTGCACACCTTAGCGCAGGTGGTCATCGACGAACTGAAACTGCATGCCAGCCATGTTCATCGCCACGCGATTTTCGAAAGCATCGACGGCGCTTTTGTCTCGGTCGCTCCCGATTGGCGACTCACCTATGTCAACCAGCAGACGGAAGCTCTGCTGAAGCAGCCCGCCGATGATCTGCACGGTCAGACCCTCTGGACGGTGTTTCCGGACACGCAGGACCGCCTCCTCTACAAGAGATGTCACGCCGCAGTAGAGGAGGGCCGCACGGCGGAGTTCGAGGCCTACGTCCCATCGTTGGAGATCTGGTTGCGGGTAAAGGCCCGCCCGTTCGAAGGCGGCCTGTCGGTGCATCTCGACGACATCACCGAGCAGAGACAAGCGCAAAAGCAGCTCCGTTTGCTGAGCCAGGCGGTCGAAGACATGAAGGAAGCCGTCTTGATCACCGACAACCAGTTGGCCCCGCCCGGGCCCCGCATCGAGTACGTCAACTCGGCGTTCACCCACATGACTGGGTACGCCGAGGCAGAGGTATACGGGAAGACGCCCCGCCTCCTGCAGGGCCCCAAGACCGACCGTGCTACGCTGGATTACATTCGCGAGCACCTGGAAGCGGGCCAGCCGGTGGAGACCGAGGCGATAAACTACCGAAAAGACGGCACGCCGTTCGAGATGCAGTGGACCATATCGCCCGTACGTGGCGATGACGGCACCATCCAGCACTGGGTGTCGGTGCAGCGCGACGTTACCGAGCAGCGCGAGCGCGAGCGCGACCTGCGACAGACGCGCGAGTTGCTCGACAGCATCATCGAGACGGCCAATGTTGGCATCTGCGTGACCGATAAGAACGGTCAGTTCGTGCGCGTGAACCCGGCCTATACCGATCTCTATGGGTGGAGTGAGGAGGAATTGATCGGCGAACACTTCACTAAGGTAGTGCCACCAAACAGTCATGCAGACGCGGCAGACTTACACGACCGGTTCATCTACGATCGCAACGACGAAACCACCGGCGAGTGGCGCGTGCATGGCAAAGACGGCGCGATCCGCAACGTGATCATCACCGCTGGGTATCTGGAGCAATCGGGCGAGCCCTTCAAGGTGACTACCGTTTTGGACGTGACTGATGCCCACAAGCGGAAAGAGGCCCTGCACGCCGAGCGTGACTTGCTACGGAGCATCTTTAACACCAGCGCCGCCGCCATCACAGTGCTAAACGAACACGGCACCATCATCCGGGCGAACAAGCGCGCGCAGGAGGTGCTGGGCCTTGTCCCTTCCGACGTGAAGGGACGCACTTACAACGACCCCGCGTGGCACATCACAACCGTCGACGGTAAGCCGTTTCCCGATGACGAGTTGCCCTTCGCACAGGTCATGAATACCGAGGCGCCGGTCTACGACATACGGCATGCCATTCAGTGGCCTAACGGCGACCGGCGCATCTTGTCGGTCAACGGTGCCCCGCTCCGCGATGCGGAGGGCACGATTACCGGCGGTGTGTTCGTGGTGGAAAACATCACCGAGCAGGTGCAGATACAGTACAAACTCATTGAAGCCAAAGAAGAGGCCGAAAGTGCCAGTCGCCTCAAGTCGGCCATGATTGCCAACATGAGCCATGAGGTCCGCACGCCCATTACGTCGATGATGGGGTTTGCAGAGATCTTGGCGGAGGAGTTAGAAGGGCGGCAGGCCAAGCACGCGTCAACTATTCTTCGAAGCAGCAAGCGGTTGTACAAGACGCTTGAGTCGGTGCTGCAATTGTCCAAGCTCCGCGGGGGCAGCTACACGCCCTCGTGGGAAGAGGTCGACCTGCGGAAGGTGGCCGCCGAGGTGATCGAAACCATGCAGCCTAAAGCAACCAATCATGGGCTGACCCTTGAGTTTGCGCATCCCGTGCACCCGGTCGATACGCGCACCGATCCGATGGCTGCGCAGCGCATCGTAACGAATCTGCTGGATAACGCGATCAAGTTCACCCCTGCAGGGGGAACTGTAACTGTCTGCGTTGATCAGGAGCAAGAAACGCCCCATGAGGGAGCGCCCTACATCAGCGTTGCAGATACCGGGATTGGCATCGCCTCAGAAGCTATCGATGAGATGTTCGTGGCGTTCAAGCAAGAATCGGAAGGATTCGCGCGCTCCCATGAAGGCAGTGGGATTGGGCTGGCAATCGTAAAGCAACTGGTCGACGAAATAGGTGCTACAATCACCGTGGAAAGCGAAAAAAAGGCGGGGACCCACATGCACGTTCGCTTCCCGCAGCAGTCCGGTGAAACGAATGCTGAAGACGCAGGCCGCTGAATATGCAATTAGCGGCTGTGCGATCAGCGGCTGTGCGATCAGCGGCTGTGTAAAGGGGGAGCAGCTACAGGTAGTCGGATCTGAAATCGGGTTCCTTCCCCAAGTTCGCTCTGGGCGGTGATCGTGCCGTGCATCGCCTCAACAAGTTCTCGTGTGACGGCGAGTCCGAGCCCCGTCCCCTCTGTTTCTGGTGCATTGCGTGCAAACGGCTCGAACAGATCCCCCATAAAATCGGGGTCGATTCCTGGACCGGTGTCGGACACAGTGATCACTACGGCCTTAGCTTCATCTGCTTGAACCTCTGCGGCACCGGCTTTCTCACCACCCCGGCGGCCTCTTAGGGCAGCACCATCTGTCGATTGGTCTGCGGGCAGATGCGCTACGGGCGCCCCCGAGAGAGAGGCCCGCAACGTAACGGTGTCGCCTTGCCCGCTATACGCAATGGCATTATCAACGAGATTGGTGACTACGCGACGCAGCGCTTGCTCATTTGCACGGGCCGTTAATCCAAGGGCGTCGTCCGAGTCTGTTACCGAGGGCTGCGTTTCAACCCGAAGGGTAATGCGGGCCTTTTCGGCTGCTATACGTTGGGCATCCACAACGTCGCGAATTAGCGTTCCCGCACAGACGGGGTCCAGGTCCAGTTCGACCGTGCCCTCTTCTAGGCGGGCCAGTTCGGTGAGAGACCTGGCCATCTCGTTGATGTCTCCGGCGGCCCGGCAGATGCTGCGGACAAACTTCTGCTCTTCTCCGTCCACCCGCTTGGCGAGAATGTCTCCAAAGCCTAAGACCAGAGTCACAGGAGTCTTGAGATCGTGGACTATACCGGAAAGGAAGCGGGACTTAGCCGCGCTGGCCTCCTTGACGCGCTCAACCAGAGCCTCCTTCTGCTTGGCCAACTGATGGGGGACAACCAAGACAAGGGCAAATAGCAAGGTGATGGTGGCCACCATCTGTGCGATGACGAAGACCGCGTGTAAGCTTCCAAGCTGTACAAGCCCTGCTGCTGTCGTATCCGTCACGAACAGCACATTGACAGCTTGCATGAGGGCACTCCCCATCAGGACGGTAGCCGCTCCGGCGATGGTTGCTCCCACGAGCGTTTTGACGAATGCGCGTGATAGGCTCTCTACCATGTAGCCGGCTGTGGCGACGAGTCCTGCCGCTGCCGCGACAATGCGCCCCTCGGTATCGGGCCAACCGGTCACGGCGAAAGCCAGAAATACACCAGAGACCGCGACGACCACCGCCAGTACGCTCCAGCCAATGCGTCCGACCGAGCGGCTGTGAAATCGGCGCAGACCGACTCCTATGAGAAAAAGCCCAACCTGAATAAGCGTGTTGGGCAGGAAGACCGAGACAAATGTTAGGCCGTCATGCTGCATGACAAAGAGAGGCCCGCTGATCGAGAAAAGCGCCCCACTCACCACCCAGTAGCTAAGCCCATCCACCTCGTGACGGTGCTGCAGGGCCGACACCAGCAGCAGCCCGGTGGCCACAAGAGCAGTGATCGCCACCGTAAGCAGCAGCGTCCCGATATCAAAGGCGGAAAAAAAGTTCATAGATGAGAGTTGCGCGCTTGGATAGCGGTCCGACTATAGCCATGGTAGGACGGTACTCCCGGAAACCGACCTGGGCAACCAACCGGAAAAGTGATGGTCGGGGTCCCAGTAGATTTCACCGTTGAGCCGCTCGCCTGTTGAACGGCTCACCTGTTGCATAGCCTGTACACGGCGTGCGGGTTTTACAAGAGCACTTCAAAGGTGACCATTCCCCTTTGTCGTTGCGACACCTCTCCACTTCACGCCGTCAGTCACTCACGCTCGTGCCCCTCTTTGCAAAAGAGAAGCCAAGGATCAGCTTCTAATGCGGAAGGGAAACGCAGTGTGGACTTCAGTGCACGCGCCGCATGCATCTTATACCATCTGCGCTGAATCATTATACAGGTGTTTGCAATCGGTGAGCGACGAAACTCGCCTTAATGTCGCCGGGGACGCAAGCGGTCCCCGGCTATGGGCTGCAAATCCTTAGCCCGGGATCAGGAGCGAAGCGGATATCCCGGGCGGCCTCCAATCTAACGTGTAC
>NZ_JAWOAR010000167.1:0-7359 GCF_046498435.1 Longimonas sp.
CTGGTCCCGGGCTTTCCTTTCCTTCCCACGAAGATGCGCATCAGCCACTTGGGAAGGGGCCCCTCACAGTTCCTTCCTCCCCGGGGAGGAAGGGTAGGATGGAGGGGAAAATACGCATCTGAACCCAACCTTTCAGGGTTGACACAGCACTATTGCCAAACGGCGTATAGCTCAAGGAATCACGACAGATCCACTGCGGCGCGCTCGTCGTCATGGAGGCGTTCCGGGTCGATGGCGTCGTTGAGATGTGCCATGCGGTCGTGGATGTCGAGCGGCAGCGGCGTATCCGCATTGGATTCAGCGAGCAGCGCCTGATACAACGCCAGTGCGCGCACATGGCTGCGCAGCGCCGCCTCGAACTGGTCGTGGCGTCGCAACAGATCGCCCTGATGCCGGAGCATGTCTGCCACCTGCAAGGCCAGATCGATCGAGAGCGCACCTCGCGTTGTGCAGTGCGCAATCGTATCCGATACCGGACGCTCACGCAAAGGCAGCGTGCCGGGGTCGGTGAGGTCGTCGAGCGCCTCGGCAATTTCGTGTTGAGCTTCATCCGTGCGCCCGTCACTGATGAGGGCCAGCGCCTGAGCGAGGGCCTCGGTCATCTGCTGAATCTGACGCATTAGTACATCTTTGTGGATCATGGGGCATGACTATGGTACGAGAATAGAGGCTCAATGCGAAGTGATCTGATTCCCACCGGGGCGGTACCAAACGTCTCGGAGACCTCTCGACTGCATGCTGGGCGCCGTCGGAGCATCTGCTCATGATGGCCCCGCGTCTGCGAATGTTGCGGGCTTTGCTTGCTCAGGAGCCTGGCGCTGCCGTATCTGCTTTTGAACTCTGAGGGCGTGCCCCAGCCTCCGCATCCCCCTGTTTCTGCCAGCGATAGAGCAGCACATCCAACAGCGCCACGCTGCCCCCCAGTGTGCCCAGCACCACGAGTGCCGGGCCGGGTGCCCAGATGATCCACCCGCCCAGCATGCCCAGCACCGCGCCCAGATACTTGATGTACGTAAGCTGCGTGTTGGTGGTGCGCTTCAAGAGGCGCTCCAGTTGCTGCTCGTCGTAGGCGCGCACCTTCTCCAGAATGATGCGGTCGATGGGCACGTGCTGAATCAGGCGCGAGAGCAACAGCGTGCTGGCCGCATCGATGGACCGTCCGTGCAGGCGCAGGTAGCCGGGTACGCGCTCGGCAGTGGCAACCATTTCGCGAGCCAGGCGCGGCGCGGCCTGGGGGAGTTCGGCCAAGAGCGCCTCGACGTGCTCCTCGACCAGATCGGGACGTAGGCTGCGCACGGCGCGAAGCATCCAGCCCGACATGCCGGGGATGTTTTCGCGTTCCAGTGCGTTTAGTACCGCCGTACGCAGGCGCTCCTGGGTGGTGGGCGCGGCCAGCACATCGCGCAGTGTGGTGCGCAGCCAACGCGTGGCCGCCGCCTGAAACGCCGGGTCGTCCATCAGGTCGCGCGCAACGGTGGTCGTGGTTTCGCGAAGGCGCATGGGCCATTCGTTGGCGCGCAGCGTATCCTGCAAGATCTCGGCGTTGATAAGTTCGTCGGATACCGCTTGCGCCAGCCGATGCGCCACGTATTCGCGCTGCGCGGGCACCAGCCCCTGCCCGATGAGGGGCCGCTTTTCGCGCGGCTGAAACAGCATGGTGATGGCCAGCCAGTTGGTCCCGAACCCGATAAGCCCACTCACGCACACAATGCGAAGCAGCCCCTCGGCGGGTAGCGTAATAGAGCCCACCTGCCACACGATGCCGTTGAAATCCCACACGAACGAGGCGGCAAACCCGATGGCCAGCAGCACCGGCACCACACGCAAGACAGGCAGCCAGCGGGCATGAGCGCTGTCGTTTTTCGGCGGAGCCGGCGGCGGCTCGTCGGGGGCTGGGGCCGAGGTGTGGCGCAAGAGGTGGCGGAGGAGTGAGCGTGTGCTACGCTCGGGGGCACTGCCCTCGGGAGTTGCGTTGCTATGTTCGTTTACAGGAGAAGCCATCGCATCCCTACACCCATACCGAAAGAAGGTCCGATGGTACGCACCACGGCCGGACTAAAACATGCGCACGAGGGTCATATCTTCGAGATAGCGCTGCGGATTCTCTTGCAGGTCACGCAGGAGGCGATTCATCTGCACCGAGGTGGAGTCCAGGTTATTGTAGAGGCTGGGGTCGTTGGCCAGGCGGCCCAGGGTGCCCTCGCCGCTGTTGATTTTCTCGGCAAAAGACCCGAGGGCGGTCGTCGTACGCTCCAGGTTGGCCAGGTTCTGCTCCAGGCGCGTCAGGTTTTGGTTTACGCGCTGCACCGTAACGCCGAGCGAGTCGCTGTTTTCATCGGTGAACGCCTCCAGATCGGCGGTGAGCGCCTCCAGGTTTTGGATGGTTGAACGCAGGGCTTCTTCCTCACCGCCCGAGACTGATTCGAGCGTAGCGGCTACGTTGCGCAGCGAGGCCAGCGTCTGTTGCAGATCGCCGTCTTCGCCCATCTGCCTTGCCAGCGCCTCGGTTGCGCGCGAGGTGTTGCCAAGCACCGAATCCACTTTCGATGTGAATTCGGGCCCTTGCTGGGTAAGCTGGTCGAGCAATCCGGGTCCGCTGGGCGTGTCAATGGTGCTGCCCGGTTGCAAGGGCGGGTTTGAGGCCGGCCCGGGACGGATGCCCAGGCGCACGCCTCCAACGGCGGCAAAGCCTTTCACCTCGGCAACTGATCCTTCGGGGATGAGCACATCCTCATTGATGCGAAAGCGCACGCGCACCGTTTCCTCATCTTGCCGCAAGCGCACCGACTCGACCGTTCCCACATTGACCCCACTCAGACGCACGGGGTTACCCGATGACAGCCCGCTCACGTTTTCAAAGTTGGCTGTAAGCAAGTAGCTGCTGCTTAGAATGGGGAGATCCTGAAAGTACCGGACGCCCACAATGAGGACGACCACAGCCAGGACGATGGAGATCCCGACTTTGACTTCGTTACTGTATTTCATGAAAGTGTGTTGAGCGTGGGTAAATTACGAAGGTGAGGAGGCCGTGGGACGCGTGCCTACATGGTACTCACTGGCAGTCACGAACGAGTCGAGCACCGGGTCGTCACGGTTGTGGATGGTATCAATTGGTCCGACCCAGTGTAGGGTGCTGCCATGCAAGAAGGCGACCCGGTCGGCAATGTTAAAGACCGAGTGCATGTCGTGCGTTATCACCACGCTGGTTACGTTCATCTCCTCGGCCAGCTGCTGGATCAGCTCGTCGATGGTATTGGAGGTTTCAGGATCGAGTCCACTCGTGGGTTCGTCGTACAAAATGTACTTTGGCTCCAGCGCGATAGCACGGGCCAGCGCCACGCGCTTCCGCATCCCCCCAGAGAGCTCAGCAGGCTTTTTGGCCCCCACATCGGGCATACGCACCAGTTCCAGACACTCGGCCACACGGGCTTTGACTTCAGCAGGCGAGCGCGAGGAGAAGAATTTAAGCGGAAACGCGACATTCTCTTCCGAGGTCATCGAGTCGAAGAGCGCACCGCCCTGAAACAGCACCCCGAAGTGCTTGCGTACCTCGCGCAGGCGATCGTATGGTACCGAGCAGATGTCTACGTCATCGACCAACACCCGCCCCTTGTCGGGCGAGAGCAGGCCCACGATGTGCTTCATGAGCACGCTCTTGCCAGACCCTGATCGCCCAATAATCGCGATCGTTTCACCATCATGGATGTTGAGCGACACATCTTCGAGGACGTCTAAGTCGCCAAAGCTTTTGTATATGTGTTCGATCTGAATCATACGGGATGCGAAGCCTGAAAACACATGCAGCAAACGAACCGCGACAGCGCGGGGGAAGGCACTGGAGAGCGAGGGCTTGAATCCAGTTAGAGCAACAACACCGCCAGTGCCAGGTCAGCCAGCAGTACAAACACACAGCTCTGCACAGCAGCTTCGGTGGTGCTCTGGCCTACCCCCTCCGCTCCGCCGTCTGTATAGTAGCCCTTGTAGCACGCAATGGAGGTGATGATAAACCCAAATGTGACAGACTTAATCAGCCCAAAGTACGGATCGAACGGCTGGTAGAACTGGCGGGCGCCCTCGATGAACTCGGTCGTGCTGAGCAGTCCGGCGGCTTCTGCAATGCCCAGCCCACCGCCGATGCCAATCAGGCATGCAAAGATGTACAGCGCCGGAAACATGACGATGCCCGCCAGCACACGTGGCAAGATGAGAAAGCTAATAGAGTTAAGCCCCATCACCTCCAATGCATCGATCTGCTCCGATACGCGCATGGTGCCCAGCTCCGCGGCAATGCGTGCCCCCACACGGCCCGCCAAAATGAATGCCGTAATTACTGCGGCCAGTTCCAGCATCATAGACGGCACGACAATGGAACCGATGATCGTGTTGGGGACAAACGACGTCTGTAGCTGGTAGGCTGTCTGCACGGTAAGCACCGCGCCTGTAAACGCAGATGACAGCGCCACAATCGGGATGGAATCGACGCCAATGCGTACCATCTGCGTAACGAAGTTCGACCAGTATGTGCGCACCTCACGCACCGATGCAAAGGCGCGTCCCATCAGAATGAAGTACGTCCCAATCGCATGAAGGGGGGCAAGCAGACGTTCAGTCACCAAGAAAATTGCGCAATCAGCGAGTAGAATACGAAGCTTTGGGCTACAGGCTGTTCATCACAGGCGGTAAACCGCAGCGTCCAAGCCGGGGACTAAGAGCGGGCGTACGGCAGCACGGCACAAGTTGGGGGAACAGCAGTAGGTGCATGCCACGCGTGCCAAAATGGTTCCTGTTTGCCTCGCTGCGGGCATGACACCCCTGCACGGGGAATGTCCAGCCCATCGACTCAAAACAGACATCACGACGGACACACACCGCTCGTTCGGAGGCTATTCGGGGCTTTTGCGCGCTGTTCATGGGTTTGCTCGTACACTTCGTTACACCGTATGGCATCATCTTCACGGTACGTTTGTCAGGAATGCGGCCACGCTGCGCACAAGTGGATGGGCAAATGCCCTGGGTGCGGTGCGTGGAATACGCTCGTTGAGGAAAAACCCGAATCTGAGGTCAAGGCCCGTGTGCCTAAGTCGGCCTCCTCTTCTAACGGACGCACATCGAATCCCCCCGAACCCATTACCGAGGTAGCGCTGGGCCCGGAAACCCGCCTCAAAACGGGCATGGTCGAGTTCGACCGCGTGATGGGCGGCGGCATCATGCAGGGCTCGTTTAGCCTGATTGCAGGCGATCCCGGCATCGGCAAGAGTACACTTATGACCGAGTTGGCGCGCTTTATGCCCGAGCGCACCATCTTGTACGTAACGGGCGAGGAGTCGAAACGACAGGTGAAGCTTCGCGCGCAGCGCCTGGGCGTGGACACCGACCGGCTGCTGCTCTTGGCCGAAACGAACGTCGAGGCGATTGGCCAGGCCGTGCGCTCGTGCGAGCCCGATCTGCTCATTGTGGATTCGATTCAGACGATCTTTCGCCCGGATTTGAGTAGCGCCCCCGGGTCGGTGAGTCAGGTGCGCGAGAGCACGGCCTCGCTCCTCAAGATGACGAAGGAAGACGAGTTTTCGACGTTTCTGGTGGGGCACGTCACCAAAAAAGGCACCATTGCGGGCCCCCGCGTGCTGGAGCACATGGTGGATACGGTGCTCTACTTTGAGGGCGATCGCCACCATGCCTTCCGCATTCTGCGCAGCGTGAAGAATCGCTTTGGCGCAGCGAACGAGATTGGCGTGTTTGAGATGCGCGAGTCGGGGCTGCACGAGGTGCCGAATCCAAGCGAAATCTTCCTGTCGGAACGCGGCTACGGCGTGAGCGGATCGGCAGTAATCTGCTCGCTGGAAGGCACGCGTCCCATTCTGGTGGAGGTGCAGGCCCTCGTATCCCCCAGTTCGTACGGCACCCCCCAGCGCACCGCCACCGGGTTCGAGTACTCGCGCTTGCAGATGCTCCTGGCCGTGCTTGAAAAGCGCATCGGGCTGGCGTTTTCTGACCACGACGTGTTCATCAACATTGCGGGCGGCGTGAAGCTGAACGAACCGGCTGTGGATCTGGGCACAGCCGTGGCGGCGGTGTCGTCGTTCCGCGACGTGCCCACCGATACCAATGCCGTGCTCATTGGCGAGGTGGGCCTCGGCGGCGAAATCCGTACCGTGAGTCAGCTCGGCCCGCGCCTGAAGGAAGCCGCCAAGCTCGGATTCGACCGTGCGGTGGTGCCTGCCAACAACCTGGACTCCACCACCGCCCCCGACGACCTGGACGTGATCGGCGCCAAGACGCTGCAGGATGCGTTGGATACGGTGCTGTAAGTAAAGAAAAACATGGAGTTGGGGGTTTGCGCGTTTCAAACCGGTATCATGTGCGCCCCAACGTTCTTCATACATGCGCTCATTTGTACGGTGATACGCTTCACATACGTGTTTGCTCTATATAATTTTACGGAATCCCTCCCCCTACATCCCCTCCTCTGAGGGGGACTTGAGGAACGCCTTCCACGGTTCCTTCCTCCTCGGGGGGGAATCCACCCGGCAATCCCCAAAACCATTGTTGAGGTCACTTAGAAGCAGAGCGCTCAGCGTGCAGTTGGTGCTACCGCGTGAGCCGTCGGCTGGTTAAAGGTAGATGCAGATTCATCGAGCGATGCTTTGTGCGGGTCAGGCTCGGTCTGTGGAAAGCTCTGCTGCAAAATAGCCGCCGTCACGACCACGAGCGAACTTATCGGCATGGCTACCGCCGCCACGAGCGGACCCACCCAGCCTGCCATGGCGATCGCCCCGCCTGCCAGGTTGTACGCCAGCGAGAACAGCAGCGTGCCTTTAATAACGCGCATCACGTGGTCAGATCCCGCAAACAGCGCATCCAGCGGGGCCAGGCCCTGCTGCGTCAGAAACACATCGGCAGCTACCAGGCTGGGTGTGGCGCCGCCATCCACCGCAATGCCAATGTCGGCCTGTTGCAGCGCCCCCGCATCGTTCACGCCGTCGCCCACCATGGCAGCGGTGTGGCCGTCGCTGCGCAGGGATTCGACTGCGGCGCGCTTGTCGGCGGGCGACACGTGGCCACGGGCGTCTTCTTGAGGCAAGTTGAGCTGGTCGGCTACGTGCCGCACCACACTCGGGTGATCGCCCGAAAGAATGAGCACGCGGTGTCCGGCATCGCGCCAGGACTGCACCAGCGCGGGCACTTCGGGGCGCAGGCGGTCGCCAAAGGTGCACACCGCTCGCACCGTGCCATCCACGGCCACGGCAACGGGCGTGTGGCCCTCGGTAGCTGCGTGGCGGACGGCATCGTGCAGTCTGTCTGGACAGGTGGCATTGCTCTGTATCCAATCAGGACGCCCTACGGCTACGCGGTGCGAAC
>NZ_JAWOAR010000174.1:0-5103 GCF_046498435.1 Longimonas sp.
CTGCAACAGCCATCCCGATGCTGGCACGCTCAGGATCGTCTTCTGTCCTCGGCTGGTACTCTCCAAAGTTCTGGAAGAGGTTGTTTGCAAACTCATTTCCGGTGGACGAGCCGATACCTGCAACCCCTGCCCCAAAAGGGATATCTATCATTCCGACCGGAGAATTGATCGTCGCACCACTCGGGAAATTCTCGAAGACGTTGTTTTCTATCAATGCGTTTTCAACGGAAGCCTCACCTGATTGCACTCCTATTCCTATGGGAACCTCACTCTGCGCATCCAGCTTGACCCCATCTATTGTTACATCGGAGGATTCTACGCTTATGAGAAGAGGCGGTGGGGAGCCTTCACTTGACGGTGGGACGATAACTGTCTCATTTCCACGTGTGCCGTTGCCCGGCGTGCCCGCGTTGTTGCCCTGGATGGTCAGCGACTTGTCAACGCCAACGTTTTCCGCGTACGTGCCCGGGCAGACAAATATCGTCTCGCCTGAGCCGGCATCATTGATGGCGCCCTGAATGGTAGGCGAGTCGAACGGAGCATCGGCACTTTCGCACCCAGTCACGCCAGGGTCAGCCGCGTCGTTGACCACACGGTCTTGCGCCTGTGCAGCAAGCCCCCATCCCATCATCAGGAAAAGCGCTCCCAGTGCAAGTGCGCATTGAAAGAAGCCAGACGATCTATAAGCAAAAGCGTATCGCATTTCCATAATACTGGATAAGCTCGTTGATAAAGAATCGGGATGTTCACACCTTCACGGTCCTCATGCACCGCCATGCGCATTCTTGCACTTGTAGCGACTTGCCTCATTGCGAACAGCACGCACCGAGAGGACGGCGGGCAGAAATAAACTACAGTGTACCTTAGAAAAGCGTTGGTGCGTGAGGGAGCGTACACGAATACCACATATAATGTAGGATTCACCACACGTACCTTATCATCCACCACACAAAAATGCAAATCAGCTGTTCATTTGTCGATCTTATGCTTTCAAATGGGATATCTACACCACCTTAACAGACCAAATAGGACGTGTGCCAAAAAACCACCGCTCTGCATACACAAAGCGGCGGTGTCCTGAAAAGGATCTACTTTGGGGAGATACGTATGTCTGCGATCTATGCGCATATTCTCTTGCGCATTTAACAAGAGGTATTCTGATGCTATGCGTTCACAACGGTTGTATTGGCCGTGTCGTCGCCCCAGCGCTTCTGGTCGCTGCGTGTAAGTACCCGGTAGCCTTCGTACAACCCAATGGCCAGCGCGGCCAGCGAAATGGGGAGGGCCAGCAGCCACCCGAAGAGGGGAATCTCGGCCAGTAAGGCGGTGACGCCACCGATCGCAAACATCCAGTTGCGCTTTGCGGAGGTCTCAATGTCCATCGCCTGCCCATCGGCACGCTTTACCTTGAGCCCCATCACATGCTTGCCAATCGAGCGCTGGTTCATGAAGTCGAGCGTCAGGCCGTCGCGCACCAGAAAGTAGCCCGCGCCCAAGAGCGGCCCAAGCACAGGGATCCATGACACGAGCATCGTAAGGACGGAGTCGATGAGTATCGCTAAAAAGCGGGTTAGCTTGTCTGGGATTGTACCGGATGATGCATCGGGCATTTCGGTGTCTGCGTGTTCAGCAGTTGGGGTTGGCATAGGAGGGACGGTTGTCGGGAATGATGGCGCGTGAGTCTTCTCTGTTACATTATGCGCGAATCAGCACGCAAAGCGGACATATCGGCGCCCTTTCCCGCGGCCCCAAAACAAAAAAACCTCCGGCAGCAACGAGCCACCGGAGGTCGTGACGGCCTCAAACAGCAGCCGTCGTTTTAGCATCCGTTACACCATCAGTCAGGTTGCCGATTGCGTGGCGGATTCCGATACTGCAGGGCCTTGTTGACACTCCCTCGGCTAAAGCCAGTAGATTTTACCATTCAACGAGCGGTGCCCATGACACATTCCCACAGGTCTTAGTCACAGGTCTTACCCGGCTCTCCAGGTGCGTTCTCCGACGTTCAGGGCCTACCTGCTCGGAACGGTTCGGGGCTGCCCGACCCTACCGGAAAATATACAGCCGCTTGGTTATCGCTGACTGTACTTGCGGTGACTTGCCAACTTCGATTGTGACTTGATCTTGTGGTTCGCGAGAAGGGTCCGTGTCCCCCCCTGGGTAAACACTGACCGCTGTCGGTGCTACAGGCCCTTCTCGCGCTCTACCCAATACTATAGGATTATACTGCATAGGATACCGTGCCCTTCACATCCAACAAAAGCCACTCGTGCCCCGTTCACGCAGCCCGTGTATCCTACTGAACCGGCTGCTGCTTCCGCATGACGCCCCTCCCCATCGATGATGTGCTGCCCGAACTGAGGCAGGCGCTATCCGATACGCCTCGCGCAGTGCTCGAAGCGCCCACCGGTGCGGGCAAAACGACCCGCGTGCCGCCTGCTTTGCTCGAAGCCGACTGGCTGCAGGACCAGCGCATCCTCATGCTGGAGCCACGCCGCCTGGCCGCTCGTGCTGCGGCCCGCCGGATGGCACAGGAACGAGGCGAATCCGTGGGACAGACCATTGGCTATCGCGTGCGCATGGATACCCAGGTCAGCCGCCGCACCCGCGTCGAGGTCGTCACTGAAGGCGTGCTCACGCGCATGATCCAGGACGACCCGTTCCTCGACGGCGTGGGCGCGGTCATCTTCGACGAGTTTCACGAACGCAGCCTGCAAGCCGATCTGGGCCTCGCCCTCGCGCTCGATGTTCACGACTCCCTGCGCCCCGACCTGCGGCTCCTCGTCATGTCCGCCACGCTCGACGTAGGGCCCGTCGCGGAGCTTTTAGGGGATGCGCCGCGCATTGCCAGCGAGGGGCGCACGTATCCGGTCGACATCCACTACGCCGACCGCCGCCCCGATGGCTACATCGAACCCCACGTATCCCGCAAAATCATGGAGGTGCTGCCCAACACCGAAGGCGATGTGCTCGTCTTTCTGCCGGGTGCGGCCTCCATTAAGCGCGTACAGCGTCAGGTGGAGGCGAAGGTCCCCGCTCGGGTGAACGTCTATCCGCTCTTCGGAAACCTGCCGCATCACAAGCAAGACCGCGCCATCGCACCGAGCGAGGCAGGCGAGCGGAAGATTGTGCTTAGCACGCCCATCGCGGAAACGAGCCTCACCATCGACGGGGTGCGCGTGGTCATCGACAGCGGGAAGCGCCGCACGCCGCAGTTCGATCCACAGAGCGGGATGACGCAGCTTAAGACGGTGCCGATTTCGCAGGCGTCGGCGGATCAGCGGGCTGGGCGCGCCGGACGCACCGCGCCGGGCGTGTGCCACCGGCTGTGGACGCGCCACACGCACATGAATCGCACCGAGCACACCCCGCCCGAAATCGAGCAGGCCGATCTGGCGCCACTGGCCCTGGAGCTGGCCGCCTGGGGCACCGCGGATCCCGACGAGCTGCGCTGGCTCTCGCCGCCGCCCGAAGGGCCGTTTCGGCAGGCGCAAGATCTGCTCACACAGCTCGGTGCGCTCCACGATGACGGCACCATCACCCCGCATGGACGCGAGATGGCGGGGCTGGGCGTACACCCGCGTCTGGCGCATCTCTTGGTGCAGGCGCAAGATCTGGGGTATGCAGCGGTCGGATGCGATCTGGCAGCGCTGTTGAGCGAGCGCGACATCTTTCGCGGACAGGGCGAAGCTCCGGATGCCGACTTGCGTCTCCGCCTCGATGCCCTGCAGCGCGCCCGCGATGGCGATTCGCCGACTCCGAATGCGCTCCGGGGCAGTCGCATTGCGCGGGGTACGCTGCGCCGCGTGCAGAAGATGGCCGGACACTGGCGGCGGAATCTGGGTGTGCCGCGCAACGCCCGTAGCGATGCCAGCGCGTGCGGCCTCCTCACCGCATTTGCGTATCCCGACCGCATCGCCAAGCGCCGCTCCGGCTCCGACGAGCGCTTCCTGCTGGCTAACGGACAAGCCGCTGCGCTCGATCGTCCGCAACTGCTCTCGAAAGCCGACTACCTGGCGTGCGCCCATGTCGCCGGACGCGACCGCGAGGCGCAGATTCGGCTGGCTGCACCCATCTCCGCAGAGGACCTGGCCACCTTCTTCGACGATGTAATCACCGAGCACACCATCGTGGCGTGGGATGCCAACAACGAGCGTATTCGAGCGCGCACGCAAGAGCGGCTGGGAGCGCTGCGCCTGAAAGACGGTCCGCTCGCCGACCCCGATCCCGAGGCCACCGCCACTGCGCTGCTTGAGGGTCTCCGCGCCACCGAGCTGGAGCTGCTGCCGTGGAGCAAAAACGCCCGCCGGTTGCAGCAGCGACTCGTCTTTCTGCACGAGCACCTCGACGACTGGCCCGATGCCTCCGCCTCCCACCTGCTAAGTACCCTCGATGACTGGCTGGCCCCGCATTTGTATCGGATGCGCCGGGTAAGCGACTTGCGTGGATTGAACCTGCCAGAACTCCTGAAGCAGCGCCTGTCGTGGGATCAGCGCGACCAGCTTGACGACCTCGCGCCCACACACCTGACGGTGCCCAGCGGCCAAAACCGTCCCATCGACTACAGCGAGCCCGAGGCTCCGGCGCTGAAGGTGCGCCTGCAAGAAATGTTCGGCGCCACGGATACCCCGCGCATTGCGGGCGGTGCGGTGCCGCTGACGCTCCACCTGCTCTCGCCCGCCCAGCGTCCGGTGCAGATTACGCAAGACCTGGCGCACTTCTGGGACGAGACGTACTTCGAGGTCAAGAAGGAGATGAAGGGCCGCTACCCCAAGCACTACTGGCCCGACGATCCGCTCACCGCCACCGCCACCCACCGCGTGCGTCCGCGGTAGTCTATGGGAAGAAAGCAAAATCGGGTAGTGGGCAAATGTTAAATGATAGCGTACATCCGGAATTTTCCACGTGACCGCTCCCTACCGTCATGCTGAACGGAGTGAAGTATCTCAGGTCACGCGGATAGAAAACTTGTTTTGGGAATGCATGATATGGTGCTCCATCGAGAGGCCCGATTTCGAGCGCGAAAGGTTGGCGTCGCGATCCTTCCCCCGACCGTCGTCAGAGGTCAGGATGACCGGAGGATGAGGGTCCCGTCTTTTTCAG
>NZ_JAWOAR010000178.1:0-5196 GCF_046498435.1 Longimonas sp.
CTCACTCCGCTAATACATCCCTCCATTGGGGCATGGATCCCAGATCGTCGCTCCGCTCCGTCTGGGATGACGGTGTGGGGGCATAAAAAGCATTTCTGCATGTTCAACAGCGATCATATGTATAGCACAACGCATTCTGAGAGAGGTGCGCCTCTACTCCAAGATTGACCTGTGACAGAGCAGCAGTACTCTGTCACACGTCAATGTGTGGGTTGCAACGTGCCCCGTTTACATGCTGTCATCTTGAGCGTAGCGGCTCCTCCGTCGCCTTCCGCTCACCATGACAGGCTTCGTGGGGGCTGATTGCAGGGCAACCATCAAAATGAGGGTTGACAGAGCAGTAGGCTTCCTCTCTACTCAAAACATAGATTCTAGATCTCCGCTCCGCTTCGTCTGGAATGACGGGTCGGGGAGCTTGGTGGCTCCCACCTCGCCATCCTTCAACACGTTCACACCTCCGTACATCCATACCTCCACACCTCTACACGTTCGTCTTATCAGGCGCTTCGGCCCAGCCCTCCTGGTTGATCTTGGCCATGATAGGAAAGAGCTGGTCGAGTCCCTCGTCAATCTTGGTCTGCGCCACGTGATTGATGTAGTTGCTCAACGTCTTGAGGCTGATGAGCGCATTGATTTCGTAGAGATGCATGCGGGTGATGCCGCGGTCTTCCAACTGGCTGAGATCCTCGTCATCCAACCAGCCACTCTTATCGAGAATAAGACGCGTGGCCTGCACAACCGCCTTTAGGCGCTCTCCGACAGGCAAGCGTCCTTGATTGATGAGTTCGATGTCTTCTTTGGAAAGCCCGGCTGCGTATCCCAACGCCGCGTGGGTCCGAGCGCAGTAGTGGCAGTCGTTGTACCGCGAGATCGCGAGAATAACCGCCTCGCGCTCATCGTTGGCCAGTTCGCCGTCTTCCATCAGTTCCATCGCAGCGATGTAGATCTGCGCGACAGCCGGATTCGCCTTGTTCACTACCTTGATGATCTCCGGCACCAGACCGTAGTAGTCTTGGGCCATTTCGAGCGACCGGTCGAACTCTTCTTGACTGGGCGTAGGCATAGTCAGATATACAGATAAGAATGCAGATTAGAGCGATCGTGTAGGGGGCTATCCCATGAAGAGTCGCTGTCGTTTGGTATCGGCAGGTTCTCGGAACCGATCGCCCAGTTGCTCCTCAATCGGTCGGAGCGGCGCTTCCACCGGAAAGTCGCTGATGTGATGCGTAAACGCCGTCATCTTCTTCATTCCGGTGAAGGCAAAAATCTCGTACAGATCGCCGCGACGTACGCCTCGCTTACGGAGACTGCGCAGCTCGTCCGGACTAAACCACGCGCGGTTGTCACAGGCCTGGCGCGTCGCATCAACGAGAGCGCGGAGGCGGTCGTCTTGGAGCGGCTCGCCATCCAGCAACTGCCCCACAGCCGTTGAGGAGAGCCCGGCATCCAGCGCCATGCGCACATGGACCACCGCATCGTACCGGCTGCTGTGGATGCGCGCCAGTTCAAGCAGCACGGCCTGCTGTTCGCGCCGGGTAAGCACCCCCTTCAAGAGCGCTTCGTCGGCAATCAAGTACACGGCAGCGGGGGCCCCTGTGTGCTGACCGGTCTCCTCAAAAAAGCCCGGTACAACGCCAAATTTTTGTTGGGCTTCCTCACGTATCTCTGTAATCGATGGCTTTTCCATTAGATGTGGAGCGACTCATGAGGTAGATAGCTATTGCTTTCTTACAATCTATGTGTGCATAAGATTGTACAACACGTGCGGCGAGATGTCAACCGCAGCATCTCTATTCAGGGGGGCACTTGACCCTACGAAGTACACCCCCTCAAATGAATTGTGCAGAAACCGTTAATACGAGAGTGTAAAGAAATCCTCGTCGCGGTCGGCGTGCAGCGTAAGCAGATCGGCCTGGGTGAACTGCACAAGAATGGCTGAGGCCTGCTCGCTTGAGAGATCGGCTATACGGGCAAACTCGGCCACGGTGATGCGACCGTAATCCTTCAGATAACTGAGCAGCAGCGACTCCGACTCTCCAAACGACACCGACACACCGTTGGTGGCGGAATCCTCTTCCATGATCCGGATCGACTCGGGGCTTGCTTCTACGCTCATGTCCTCTACGCGGACATACGCCAGGCCCTCGCTCTCCACGGCGTCGCGCAGCACGTGGGGCTTGCCCGGACTTTCAGGGACGTGCACCACCAGCACGTCGCGGCGCGGGGCGATGACGACGCGGTCGGTGTGATACGACACGGGCGGATCGCATAGCTGGCTGATCGCGCGGCGCAGCATGAAGGCTTCTTCTGCAGCGTCATCCACGCCGACGAGGGTGCCGTCGTCATCCACGCCGAGCAGGATGCGTCCGCCGTCGGTGTTAGCCAGGGCAATAACTTCTTTGGCAATGCGCTTGGCCCGAGGCACACGGTGCTTGAACTCCAGCGTGCGGCCCTCGCCCAGCGAAACCAGTTGCTTCAGTTCTTGGAGCGTCATACGTAGTAGATTTGTACCAACAGGACGTACGCAAACGCCCGCTGCTGGATCGTGTTGTACGACGACGCAAAATAGTAGCTACTTCTGCCCCCCCGGACAGTTGCTCTGCCCCGTGCGGTGCCACGCGCAGTGCTACGAGGAGGCCGACGACGACGCCGAGCGCACTTCGGGCTTCGGCGCACGCGCCATAAGGCGCTCCATGAGGCGATGCGGATCGGCATCTTCGTGCAAGATCGCGTGCACAGCGGCGGTAATCGGCATGTCTACGTTGTGCTCCTGGGCCAGGCGGTGGATCGCCTTAGTGGTGTACACGCCCTCGGCCACCATGTGCATTGCGTCGAGCGCCTCGTTGAGCGTGTGGCCGCGCCCGAGTTGCTCGCCCAGGTGACGGTTGCGGCTGTGCCCGCTCACGCAGGTCACGACCAGATCGCCGATGCCCGCGAGGCCCGCAAATGTCTCCGGCGCCGCCCCCAGCGCGTGTCCCAGGCGGCGCAACTCGGCCAGTCCGCGCGTAATGAGCGCCGCTTTGGCGTTGTCGCCGTAGCCTACGCCATCGCAGATGCCCGCAGCCAGTGCCAGCACGTTTTTCGCCGCCCCGGCCAGTTCCACGCCCAGGCGGTCGGTGTTGGTGTACACACGGAAGCGGTCGGTCATGAACACGTCGCGCACCGCCTCGGCCCACTGTTTATCGGGATGCGCGGCCACGACCGTTGTAGGGGCACTCAGCGCCACCTCCTCGGCATGGCTCGGCCCCGACAGCGCCACACACGGCGGATCATTCGGCTGCCACACCTGCTCCATCACCTGCGTCATGGTGCGGCCCGTGTCGGCGTCGATACCTTTTGCGAGCGAGACCGCGCATTCAACATGCGCAAGATACGGACGCAGCGTCTTGGCCATGTCTTCCACTGCATGCGAGGGCACCGCCAGCGCCCACATAGACGACGCGGTGGCGGCCTCTTCGACATTAGCAGTAAGCTGTACACCGTCGGGCAGAACCGTACCCGGCAGATAGGCTTCGTTGCGTCCGGTACTGCGCATGCGTTCAATCTGCGCTTCGGCACGGCCCCACAGGCACACCGTGCGTCCGTTTTGGGCGAGATGCGCAGCCAGCGCCGTGCCCCAGCTGCCGCTGCCCCAGATTGTCAGGTCGGCATTGTTCATGTGTCAGGCGGTTCGAGTGGAGGAGAAGGGCGAGTGCCTTGGGCTGCATCCGGATGCGGTTACAGCTCACCGCGCCCAATCATCCCCTGCGCCGGACGAAACGACGAGAACTGGTTTTCTTCGCCGTTCATCAGGCGGCGAATGTTGGAGCGATGGGCAATCACAATGCCCAGCGCAAGCAGCACGCCCACCACCAGCACGCTCAGATCAAGGCCGGTATCAAATATAAAGATTTGCACCGCCACCGCAATGGGAAAGGCGACCGCGCTCGTCATGGACGCCAGCGACACGTATCCAGAGGGCAAGAGCACGGTGACAAAGATCGCCATCACAATCAGCATGGTGAGCGGTGTAACCGCCAGCAGCACCCCGGCGGTGGTGGCTACGCCTTTGCCTCCATCGAACCCCAGATAAAGGGGAAAGATATGCCCCACAATGGCGGCAAGTCCGGCCAGCAGCATGATCACGGTATCCAGCTCCCACGCTCCAAATGAAGGAACCGCCCCCAGGCGAAGCTGCGAAAACACGCCCGCGGCCAGTGCGCCTTTGCCCATGTCAAGCAGCAACGCGCTGGATCCGACCTTCCACCCCAGCACGCGAAAGGCGTTGGTGGCCCCCGCGTTGCCGCTTCCATAGTCGCGCACATCCACCCCGTGCACCAGCTTACCCAGCCACACGCTGGAGGGCACCGAGCCAATCAGGTAGCTGAGAACGAGAATGACGGCAATGGACAGCATATCGGATGCGCGGCGGTGCGCCAGGACAGTGAGTGGGGTATGCGTAGGACAAACGTAACGCTGTTGGAAGTGCTTTTTGTTCCTTTTCGTTACGTTAAGCCCCTGTTTCCCCAGTCGTCCCAATGGGTTTAGTTGGCCTCAACCGTCCCAATACGCACCGGAGCCGCATCGCTTGTCGTCAGGGCCTGTGTGGCGTCGGGCACGGCACTCGGGGGCACCGCCACGACCAGCCCGATGCCCAGGTTGAACGTGCGGCGCATATCGGATTCGGGGACATCGCCGGTGTCCTGAATCAGGTCGAAGATCGCGGGGCGCGTCCATGCGTCGTAGTTCACGACGGCACGCAGCCCGTCGGGCATGATGCGCGCGAGGTTGCCGGGGAGTCCGCCACCGGTGATGTGTGCAATGCCGTGTACTGGAACGGCCGTACGGGCCGCGCGAATGGCCGGAAGGTACGACCGGTGCACCGTCAGCAGCGCCTCGGCAAGCGGGGTGCCACCGAGTGCCTCCACCGGCTCGTCAATGGAAAACGCGTCAAAGAGTACGTGGCGCGCCAGCGAGAAGCCGTTCGTGTGCAGTCCAGTCGAGGGCAGGCCCAGCAGCACATCACCTTCCTGCACCGCCGAGCCGTCGATGATGTCGGCTTTGTCGACCATGCCCACGATGGTGCCCGCCAGGTCGAAGTCGTCGGCCGCATAGACGTCGGGCATCTCCGCGATTTCGCCCCCGATGAGCGCGCATCCGTTGGACTGGCAGGCCGCTGCGAATCCCCCGATAAGCGCTTCGGCGTGGTCGGGGTTC
>NZ_JAWOAR010000276.1:0-8405 GCF_046498435.1 Longimonas sp.
TGGTTTCTGGAAATTATAGAACGCGACGGTGTTCTGGATGCTTTTGACGTTCTTTTCGTTTTGCAGAGGTTTCGGGCTGGCCGACACGACGAGTTTGTTGTTGTGTTGGAGAGCGGCCTGGTGCCCCAACGTCTTGATCCAGCCAGAAGCATCCGGCATGAGCCCCGTGCGATTGATGCCGCATCGCACGAACATCGTTCCGATCTGACGCGAGATCTCAGGGCAGAGGTACGACCCGTGTGCTCTATGCTTCCTGGCGCGCACGGTGCTGCCTTTCCAAGGCGGGGGCACGGCGCGCCGTACCCCTACGGAATAATCTGGCACCAACGGTCCCCCGTCGGTGCAATGACAGAGGACGCTCCTGCGTCCGACCCACAGCGTCGCATCTACTCGGTCGTATTTCCGCTCGGGACGCAAGCGGTGCCGACAGTGGTCGGCACGAGGGCCCCGGCAACGGGACATCCCTGCCGGAGAGCGTCGTAGCCGTACGGCCGCTCATTTCATGATCCTACACGGTGCGCCGCGCCCCTACGGAATAACTCCGCCGTCTACGGGTAAATGCGAACCGTAAGCTCCCTCAACAACGGCAACGACTCGCATGCGCACCATTCGCTCGTCCACAATCTGGACTACAGCTGGGCTCGCGCTCATTCTGGGCGGTGGGCTGGCGGCCATCGGCTGGCAGGTGCATCCGGCCGGTGCGTTTGTAGGGCTGCTGGCTGCGAGCGTGGTTGCCTACCTGGGCTTACGTCGCCCGTACCAGCGGTGGCGGCGTGCGCAAGCGGGACTGCCTGCGGACTGGCGCGTGTGGCTGCGCACCCGCATCCCTCCGTACACAGCGCTCGATGCCGACGACCAGCAGCGCTTTGAACGCGATGTGCTGTTTCTGATGGATGAGTTCGACTTTGAGGGCATCCGTGGCGTTGCCGTGACAGACGATCTGCGCCTGAGTGTAGCTGCTGCGGCAGCGCTTCTCTTGCATGGCTTACCCGATTGGGAGCTGCCCGGTACGCGCACCGTTCTCTTCTATCCCGGTCACTTCGACGACGAGTACGGCGGCAGCCGTGGTGCCGGATACGACGGCATGGCTCACGAGCAGGGCCCGCTCATCATGTCGGCGCCGGCGGTGCGCGCCAGCTGGCAGCATCCGAGCGACGGCAACAACGTGGTGCTGCACGAACTGGCGCATCTGTTCGACTTCGACAACACTGGCCCCGATGGCGTGCCCTCGCTCGTGGACGGACGCTCGGCCCAGGCCTGGCAGCAGCTCATTCGGGATGAGATGCGCAAGGTGGAGCGGGGCACGTCGATCCTCGATCCGTACGCCGCCACCGCGCCGTCGGAGTTCTTTGCGGTGGCAGTGGAGCACTTCTTTGAGGAGCCCCAGGCGATGCGCGAGGAGCATCCCGAGCTGTTCGAAGCCATGACGGCACTGTTCAACTGGACGCCCGCGCATCCTGGTGAACCCAAGTCCAATCCCGAATCTACCCCAAACCCCGACGCTACGTGACAGGGCCAACCGTTTCGGGCTCGAAGTCGCGGTAGGCCTTGGTTGTGATGGCCTCGGTGAGCACGTCGAGAGCGCGGTGCATGTCGGCTTCGGTGTTCCACACAAACGGCGCCATGCGGAGGAAGCGATTCTTGCGGCTGTCGGTGTAGATGTCCTGGGTTTTCAGGTATTCGCAGAGCCGGTGGGCTTCGGGCACCTGTAGCACGAGCAGGGTGCTGCGCTGGTCGGGGTCGCGCGGCGACTGCATGGTGAACGGCGCGTTGGCCGCACGGTCGATGACAATCTGGCTCAGACGCTGTGTGTGAGCATGCACGGCATCGAGCCCAGCATCCAGGAGCAGACGCACGCCCTCAACCGCATGGTAAAGCGAAGCCACGGCGGTGGTGCCGCCCAGAAAGCGCCGGCGCACCTCGGGGTGCGGAGTCGGTGTGTCGTGAAACGCAAACGGCTCGGCGTTGCCAAACCAGCCGGTAAGTCGTGGCCTGAGGTCCAGCCCCTCGCGCAGATACACAAAGCCGTTGCCCGAGGAGCCGCATCCCTCTTTCAGCAGCCCGCCCATGTAGACATCGGCGCCCAGCGTATCCACCTGAATGGGAAAGGTGCAGGCGCTGTGGTAGCCGTCAATGACGAAGAGCGCGTTGTGGGTGTGCGCGGCATCGGCCACGGCGCGCAGTTTGTTGTCGGGGATGCGCTGCCCGGTTGTAAAGCCCACATGGCTAAGCACCACCATGGTCGTATCCGCGCCGATGCGGTCGATGACGCGCTCGACATCGACATGCCCGTGTGCGGGGCGATCCACGACGGCGGGGGCGAGTCCGTTCAGCGCCTCCCAGCGGTGCACGCTGTGCTTTACGGACGGGAAGGCGCTGTCAACGAGCACCACCTCATTTCCGCGCTCGATGACCTCAGGCGCCGAGAGTAGGCACTGCATCGTCCAGTGCACATGCGGCTGCATGATGCAGGTGCCGTGCGGCGCCCCCAAAAGCGGGGCAATGAACGCATCGCCCAGAACCATGGGGAGCGTCCACCACCCGACCTCGTCTTCAGCGCCGTTCGTGGCGCCCGGCTGCCAGTGGTTGGGCACCTGATTCCAGGCATCCACGCCGCGCTGGCTCCAATCCTCGGCAAAGCGCTGCATCATGGTGGGCACGCGCTTCGGCATGAGGCCATGCGTAAAGGCGCGCAGCTCAACAGCATCGGCGGGGCCGGGGCGGACGAACGCGTCGCGGAGGTCGGCAATCGGGGTAGACATACGGTGTCAGGGGGATATGGAGCAGCAGGAGCAACGAGCGGGCTACGCGGCAGACTCCGCGGGCAAGACGTTCCGGGCAAAGATTTCGCCGTGCTGGCGAAGGTGATTAGCGGCTTCGAGACCATTTTTCCATTCGTCGGGGAAGGCGTCCCAGCCGTGCAGCGTGCCCAGCAGCGCGCCCATCATGGCGCCGGTCGTGTCGGCATCGCCGCCTACGTTGATGCCCGAGAGCAGCGTGTTTTCGAGGAGGGTGGGCGCCCGGGCCACCATGGCCACAGCAAAGGGCCACGCCTCATCGGCCGCGATGCCCGCGCCGTTGCAGACATCGCGCAGGTCGAGTGGAAACTCGCGGAGCTGGTTGCTAAGCTGCTTCAGGCGATCGGACACGCGGGGGTCGCTGCCGAGCTTCTCTTCGGCCCAGGTCGTTGTATCCACCAGATGCTGCCAGAAATCGGCACGGTCGAACGTGTCGAGCGGATGCGTAGCGCAGTAGCGGGTGGCCGCGGCCTGTCCCCACCCGGCAGCAAGCGCGGCGGGATGAGCGTGCGTCACAGAAAGGATGTCGCGAATGGGCAGGAAGGCATCGTCGCGATCAAGGTCAGAAGCCGCCCACCAAAGTCCGAGCGGGGCAGCCCGCATGGCCGCGCCATCGGTAGCCCGGTCGGCATTTCCGGCCTTCAGTGGAGGCGTACCGTGGGCCAATTGCTCGATAGCGGCCGTGGTGGTGGGTCCCCAGCGACGCGCCTCGTCTTGCAGTGCGGTGTACTCGGCAGCGACCTCGGCGGGCCACTGATCTGGGGAGGCTGTAGCCACCACACGGGCCACCGCAAAGGTGAACTGCGTATCGTCGGTCCACTGCCCCGCCGAAAGATCGCCGCGCCCGTCGTCGTCGCGGTACTCTTTGATGCCCTTGTAGTAGGTGCGGATGTTCTGATGGCTCAGGCCTTCAACGGGCATGCCGAGTGCGTCTCCCACAGCAGTGCCAAGCAGCGTCCCCAGACAGGTATCGGTAGTCATACAGAATCGAAGATGGTAAATAGGCGCAACGTATGAAGCGGGCATCGGTGTAGTAGAGAGCACTGTGCGCTCCCTGTATCACGACACCTCTGCTATACGACGTATTGGGGGTTATGTTGAACGGGGTTTGTTAAACGAATTGATTGAACACGCATGACCGATTGGCTGGCAGGCACCTGGGCTGTGTTTCAGAAGGATGTGCAGATTGAGCTGCGCCAGCGGGTTGCGCTGAACATGCTTGGGCTGTTTGTACTGGCAACGCTGGCCCTGGTGCTGTTTGCCGTCGGCCAGGAGACGCTCTCGCCTGCCGTGCAGTCGGCTCTGCTGTGGATTGTAATCCTGTTCTCGGCCTCAATTGGGCTCGGGCGTACGTTTGTGTCTGAAGCAGAGGCGGGCACGCTCTTGCTTCTGCAGTTGCATGTGCGCGGCAGCATGGTCTTTGCGGGCAAGCTGCTGTTTACCGTGCTCCTGGTGCTCGGGCTCAACGCGCTTGCGGTGGCGCTTTTTGTGCTGATGCTGGACGTGTCGGTCGCTGCTCCCGACTTGCTTGTGGGGGTGCTGGTGCTGGGCGCGCTTGGGCTTTCGGGCGCCACCACGCTGCTGGGCGCCCTCATCGCCCGCGCCACGCAGCGGGGCCCCCTGCTGCCCGTGCTGCTGCTTCCGGTACTGATGCCGCTGTTGCTGTCGGTGGTCGAGGCCACGCGCATCGCCCTGACGGGCGGCACCTGGCGCGCTGCGCAAGACGAGGTGCTCACCCTAATCGGCTTCACCGGCACCACCATCACCGCCGCTGTGCTCCTGTTTGACTATGTGTGGCAGGAGTGAGGCATCTTGTGTACCTTTCCCCGAAGGTTTTTCGCATTCGAAGCCAGCTATCCGTCTATGTCCACCTCTTTCCCAGCAGCCGACACGACGACGCTTGTACAGCATGCGTATGCTGCTGGGCAGGACATTTTGCGTGTCCGCTCCCAAGAAACGAAGAAGCAGCTCGGCCAATTTCTGACGCCGCCCCCATTAGCTCGGTACATGGCGCGCCGTGTAGTGCAGCCCAAAAAGGAGGTTCACATTCTTGATCCGGCTGTAGGATCAGGGGTGCTGTTGTGTGCCGCAATCGAGCAGATCATTGCGCGTGGATATACAGAAACGCTCCATGTTACCGGGTATGATGTCGATGCACCGCTCGCTGCGTGTGCACGCTCTGCCCTGGAGCAGGTACAACAGCGCGCTCAGGAGAGGGGCATCAAGATGCAATACACCGTCAAAACAGCGGATTTCATTCTTGACCAGGTGCCAAATAACAAACCGTCGCTGTTTGACGACGCCCCCCCCTGCATCTCCCCCTGCGTTTGATGCAATCATCGCAAATCCACCTTACTTCAAACTGCGTCGCGACGCGCCCCAATCCCAGGCCGCTCAAGGGTATTTGGAGGGACACACAAACATATACACGCTCTTTATGGGATTGGCAGCACGACTGCTCCGCCCCGATGGACGCGCGTGCTTCGTTGTGCCTCGCAGCTTCTGCTCCGGGGCCTACTTTAAGGCGTTTCGCATCGACTTTCTTCGGCACGCTACGCCGCAGCACATCCATCTTTTTACAGCCCGCAACGAAGCCTTCGAAGATGAGGCCGTCTTGCAGGAGAACGTCGTCATCTCCTTTTCAGGAACGGGCACAACCGACGAGTTCACGTCGCTCACGCGCTCTGTGTCGCAGGGACTTCGCGATTTGGATACGGCCCATTCCCACAAGATCGATGCTTCTGTGTTCAAGGGCGACACCCCGCAAGGCGTCTACTACCGCTTACCCACAACTACACTGGATGAGCGCATCGTAACCGCTCTCGATGCATGGGCAGCTTCGTTTGTCACGCACGATCTGGCCGTTTCAACAGGGCCCGTTGTTGCCTTTCGGAACCGCTCCTTACTCACCAATGCAGAAGCGGTCGCACAGGGCAACGCCGTTCCGCTGTACTGGATGCAAAATATTCAACCAGATGCTGTAACCTGGCCCACCGACCGGGGCGACAAGCCGCAGGGACTTATTGTTGACGATGACACAGCAGATTCTCTGGCGCTACCCCGTGCTAACTACGTTCTCATTCGGCGTTTTAGCTCAAAAGAAGACCGCCGTCGCCTCACCGCAGCCCCTTTTCTTGCCGATACATATGAACACGATTATGTGAGCTTTGAGAACCACCTTAACTACGTGTATCAAACGAATGGCTCATTAAACTGCAACGAAGCGCACGGGCTTTCTGCTCTTCTGAATAGCGCCCTCGTCGATCGTTACTTTCGTATCTTGAACGGAAACACACAGGTTAATGCAACGGACTTGAAGTCTCTGCCGCTGCCTTCCAGAGATACGATTGCGGCCATTGGCGAGCGCATAGCTAAACATCCGGAAAACAACCGCAATGCCGCTGTATTCGAGGTGCTACGCACCCGCGGCTACCTGCCCAACTCGATTCCAACATTCACTGAAACACGCTTTACTGTGGGTAAAATTCAAGAGGGGTAGTGATCAGACGCTACGTGATAGGATGCACACGGGATTTTTCCACGGTCCGTCCTCTTGCTCTGTCAACCCTCATTTTGATGGTCGCCTTGCAATCATCCCCCCACGAAGCCTGTCATGGTGAGCACAGCCCCGCCTCCTGTGGCTCCGACCGCTGTCGGGGGAACCATCTCCTTGGCATTCAGAAGATACAGCGGGACAGAGGATCCTGCCCACTTCGAGGGAGATCTTTATTCACAGGACTTACGCAGTTGCAGCTCACGAATGTCATCTCGTCGCGAGGCTCTGCCTCGTGACGCCGTCGTTTAGGGGCTCCGCCCCGTCCACAGGCAGGAAATGACGGCCCTCGGGTCAAGTGCGTAACTCCTAATTCACTTCGTTCATCAGTCGCTCCGCTCGTGTCAGGACTCCGCGTCTCCTTGGCGGAGCCGCTTCGCTCAAGATGACACCATGTAAACGGGGCATGCTTCAACCCAAATATTGACCTGTGACACACCAAGAGTGCTCTGTTGTCATGCTGAACGAAGTGAAGCATCTCGGGTCACGCGGTTGGAGAGCCTGCCTCGGGGGCGCGTGATGGAGGGCTCCGGCGAGAGGCGCGATGCCGAGCATGCAAGGTCGCGCTGACGTGATGCGCACTATGGGCAGTTGGCAGAATCATTCGTGCGCACCTGCACCCCGCGCAGCCCAATTTCGCCGATGCGCTCGTTGTCATCGAAAGGGACCCAAAACAGACCGGCGTCGTCGCCGGTGCGCAGGGTGTGCGGTGGGACGGTGCCGTGGGCACGGGCTTCGCGCTCGGTATCGGGGCCGCGAAAGATAATGGTGAAGCGGTAGCAGATGGGATGCGCGTTGTCGTTCTGCACACGCACCACTACGCCGTTGCGGTTGCCACGCGCTTCCGGGTAGAAGAGGTACGAAAACTGCACATCGCCGCTGCGATAGATGGGCGTCCAGGCATCATCGCTCCACCGCTGGGTGGTATCTGACGCAACAACGATGGGCGCTGCGTGGTCTGCGACAGGTGCTGATGGGATACGATAGGCTGTCGCTTCCCCCTGACGCAATCCCAATACGAGCAGCACGGCGCTCAGTGCATAACCGAGTCCGCACCAGAGGTTACGATGTGCAGGCGGCAACAGTCGCATCGGACGGCGGGGCGGAGGTGGTGACGGCGTCGGGGGCAATCCATCCGCGCAGGCGGTAGACCGCGTATCCGACGTACTCGCGGATCGCGCCGGTGCTCCGATTCAGTGCCCCTGCGCTGGGCATGTAGCCAAGCGCCGAACGCGGACGCTGCACCACGCGGTGGTCGGTGGGCGCGGGTATGGCGGGCACTCCGGCTGTGCAGAATACGGCAAGCGCCCGCGCCATGTGGGCGGCAGAGGTGACGAGCAGCACGCGATCGAGGTCGCGCTCGCGGAGCAATTCTGCCGTGCGCTGGGCGTTCTCGTAGGTCGTGGCGCTCTCGGGCTCGGTCCAGATCGCAGATTCGGGCACGCCCCACTCCGTGAGCACGCGGCGCAGGGTGAAGGCCTCGGGCGGCGTATCGGCCCAGGGCAGGCGTCCGCCACTCACCACGATACGCGGGGCCCGCTCGGCCTGGTAGAGCCGAAACGCGTGTACGATGCGGTCGGAGGCGTCGTTGAAATCGGGATCGATGCGGGGCGGCACCGGAGCCCCCACGCCGCCGCCCAGCACGACAATGGCATCGGCAGTAGGCAGCGCGCGGGCCGCCTTGGGCGGATGCGCCTGCTCCAGCGATCTGTACAGCGCATCGGCCACGGGCGGAAGCGACGGCACCACAAGCACGAGGAGTCCCATGCCCATGAGCACCTGCCCGATGCGCGCCCATCGCCACGCCAGGGCCCAACCCGCACTGAGCAGCAATAGCGCCACCACGAGCGGGTGGATGAGCAGGCTAAGGGCTTTGGCGGCGAAGACGGACATGGTGTTGGTGCAAGGTTGGGGCGTGGGCTGGGGGGTAGTGCCTTATGTCGGAATGCATGATCAGGGTTAGAATAGATCTGACAGGTCTTTTGAGACCTGTCAGATCTTTGCTGGATAAACCACCCCGACAAAAAACCGAGGCGCCCCATTGGGACGCCTCT
>NZ_JAWOAR010000302.1:0-8646 GCF_046498435.1 Longimonas sp.
ATTTAAAGAGGAATACGCCTGCTGCCTTGAACTCATTTACGGAATAAGACAGAAAAAATCCGTAAAATTCGCCGTCATTCCAGATCTCCTGCCGACAGTGGTCGGCAGGAGATCTGGAGCCGAGCGAAGCGAGGGCCGAAGGTCATGCCTGTGGTACGCACGCAGTAATCTATGCTGCGAGCGAGAGTCGAAGCCTCAAAACTGCCCCAAGCCTCTAACCCAAGACCTACCGCCATACATGCAAGGTTTCTGCCCCCTCTGGATCCTGGATCTCCGCTGCGCTCCGTCCAGGATGACGTTCGGGGGGCGTCATTCCAGATGGTGCACCTCGGCCTTGCACCGCAACAAAGCATGCGGATTTGCTATGACCCAGAAAGATGTGGGCCACGCGGCTTGCTTTGCTCGGCCTAAACGTTTGCTCTGCTTACACAATACACCTTGAAATGACAGACGTCCTGCCTCACGGACGGTACCGCGCCCAGCGGATCAGTTCACGCAGGCTGGGGGGTTTGCCGTACATGAAGATGCCGACGCGGTAGATGCGGCTGGCGACCCAGATGGTGCCGACAAAGGTGGCCATCACAAGTAGCCATGACACCGCCAGTTGCCAGAACGCGACGTCGGTGAGGGCCGAGCGCAGGACCATCAGGATGGGGGCGAAGAACGGGATGAATGACAGCACGGTGGACAGGGTGCCGTTGGGCGCTTCGATGACGACGCCGAGCACCAGCAGGGGGATGAGCAGCGGAATGAAGACCGGATACATGAGGCTCTGGGCGTCTTGCACGCGCTCGACGGCAGACCCCACGGCGGCGAAGAGGCTGGCATAGAGCAGGTAACCCGCCACAAAGAAGAGGAGCGTCCACACGAAGAGCGAGATCGGAAGCGACGGGATGGTGATGCCCGCCGCTTCGAGCGCGGCTTGTTGCGAGGCATCTGGGGCGATGTCGTAGGCCGCCGGATCCATAAACAGCATGAAGAGCGGTCCGGCCGCAGCCAGGGCGCCGCTTACGAGCACGCCCCACGTGAGCATCTGCACGAGTCCCATGGCGCCGATGCCCAGCACCTTGCCCATGAGCAGTTCGAACGGACGCACAGAGGAGACGACGATTTCGACCACGCGCGAGCTTTTTTCGGCGATGACGCCCTGCATCACGTACTGTCCGTAGATGAACACGGCAAAGTAGATCACAAAGGCCAGCATGTAGCCAATGGCCGAGTAGATGAGTGTAGCATCGGCCTGATCGCCTTGTTCGGTGATGCGGCGCATCTCCAGCGAGGGCGAGGCCGCCAGGATCGACTCGACGGCGTCGGGTACGTCCTCGTTGGCCAGACGCACATCGCGCACAGCCCGCTCTACGACGTTTTGGATGCGATTCTGCGTGCCGAGTCCGCCCCCGCTGCTGCGATAGAACGAGGCGGTGCCCTCTCCTTGCAGAAGCGTTTCGGGGAGGACCAGGTAGCCGCTGTAGACCTCGGCGCGTACCGAATCGGCCAAGGCTTCGGTATCGGCTGATGCGTTGACGAAGGTGAAGCTACTGGGCTGTTCTTGCAGGTGGGGAAGGAGCTGTTCGGTGGCATCGACCACCGCTATGGGCGGCTCGTCATCGCTGTCTGCCGCAAAGAAGGTGAGCAGCCCCGGCAGCGCAAACAGGGCAACGATGCCTACCGGCGCCAGTAGTGTGGCGAGCACGAATGCCTTGGACCGTACGCGGCGCCAGAACTCGCTTTTGAGAATGATCCAGATGGGATGCATGGGGTAGCGGTTCGTTCAAAAGAAGAGGCAGTGCAAGAAGGGGGGGGCGTGCTATGCAGCGGCAGCTTGGGCGGCGTTGGCCTCACCTACGACTTCCACAAAGATCTCGCTGAGCGGCGGCTCGGTGCGCTCAAAGTGATGCAGTTCGTCGACGGTGTCGAGCGCGGCTTGCAGCACACGGCGGGCGGGCGTTTCGTTTAGCAGGCGCATCTCGGCGCGGTGGGCACTCCGTGCATGCACCCGGACAGCGCCCTCGGCTTCGAGGTCGCTGATGAAGGCGTCGGAGCCGTCAAAGCGCACGATGACGGTGTTGGTGCCAAAGCGCTGCTTCACCTCGCGCAGATCGCCGTTCAGCACGACCTGTCCGTTCGCCATGAGACAGATGTCGTCGCAGAGCTGCTCGACCTGCTCCATCCGATGCGAGGCAAAGAGAATGGTGCGGTCGGTGCGGCGCAGCTCCAGAATAATGTCGCGCAGCACATCGGAGTTGATAGGATCGAGGCCGCTAAACGGCTCGTCGAAGATGAGCAGTTGCGGGTCGTGCAAGAGCGTAGCGATGAACTGCACTTTCTGCTGCATGCCTTTGGAGAGCTCCTCGGTTTTCTTGTCGACCCAGTCGAGTGCATCGAATCGCTCCAGCCAGTGGTGCACGCGCTCAGTGGCGGCATCAGCAGAAAGGCCCTTGAGCTGTCCCAGGTAGACGAGCTGCTCCTTGACGTGCAGATCGGGGTAGAGCCCGCGCTCTTCGGGCAGGTAGCCCATGCGCCGCTGGCTCCATGCGCCCACGAGACGCCCATCGTAGCGCACGGCTCCGGCATCGGGCTGCGTGATGTGGGTGATCATGCGCAGCGTTGAGGTCTTGCCCGCGCCATTTGGCCCCAGCAGCCCGAGAATGCGTCCGGGTTCGGCAGCAAACGACACGTCGTGCACCGCCTTTGTATCCCCATAGGCTTTGTGCACGTGGTCGACGGCGAGGGTGGGCATGGCTGATTGGGCACCTGTTCTGTATCTATGCTATCGTACGACCCAAAATGCGAGGATCGCCACAATAGGATTGCACATCCATTATGGTGATGTGCATTGTGGTGATGCTACGATAACGATGCCACGCCACCAATGTCAATGCGACTGAAGCGTTAAGTTGTTTCTCGTCTACGTGCTGTAGGTGCACGCCGCCTGCGGGGATGTGCAGGACGACGTGGAGGGATGGAGGCGCTTGTTCAGTGGATTTGGTCATGACGCGCCATTTAAAAGCGTCAGTTTCACCTCGCGCTCTACGAAGTCGCCTGTTATATCGTCAGTTACGCGCACAGTGAGCGTGACCTCCTCTTGGTCGCCTACGTCGTCCCACGATTCCATATCCAGCAGGAAGAGCTCCTGAACCCGCCGCTGGGCTGACTCGCTCGTGGTGGTGGTTGCTGTTTGCGTAACGTCATCCCCTCGTACCCACCGCGAGATTCCACGACGCGGCTGCTCGCGGTTGACCTCCAGATCGATGGTATAGCGCGTCCGATCGCTGTCATCGAACGCAAGGTGATACACTTCGAAGTACACTCCGAGGGGCGTATCCAGCGTAGCTGTTTGCTGGGGATACGGCGTCAGTGCTTCACCGTCGAGTGGGGTACGCAACGATTCAGGATCGACCGTGACCAGCTTCACATCGCTCATCTCCAGAGATGTTGATGTTGCATCCAGCTGTTGCAGCGAGTCGAGGCGGGCCGTTGACTGGCGGAGCAGAAAGTTGCCTGCTGCATCAGCAGAAGCGCCCAGGCGTTGATCCCACTGAAGCCCAAGATGAAACGAAGGCATTTCAGACCGGATGGCTACCGTTTGCGGGAGAATCCACGCCGCCTCTTGCCCACGGTTCTGTTCGAGATCTGCCGGAGCCTCCACATCGGTTTGCGTGGTGGCCTGATGCGCAGCGCGGTGCTGCTCATCCTCCAGACGAGCGGTAGCCACGACCCGCGATTCGTCGGGCAGGGCCGACTCGTCTACCTCCAGGGGCGACTCGCCGATAGCATCGCGGGGGTTGAGGTCGTCTGTTGGAACACTCCAGTAGACTTCGGTGCGTGTGGCGCCATCTTGATCCAGAAAGCGCGCCCACCGCATCTGCACGTCAAGCGGGCGCTGGTCATTGTCCAGCGTTGACTGCGCCGCCCCTACCGTCTCACGACGGATGCGCTTCAGCCGGTGGTCTTCCCGCTGACTCTGATGGTTGACTTTCACTGCCTGCTCGGTGGGCGTCTCGAAGTTGAGGCCTCCTCCTGTTTTCAGATACGCAATGTAGTTTTCGACTTCGCTGTAGCGCTCCATGTACATCGGATTGTACACCGAGAGTTGTGCCAGAGCCACCTCCATACCGCGCAAAAAGGCGTATGTATTTGATGATCGACTGCCTTGCGTTGCATGATGATTACGGACGCGTCGCGGCATCATATCCATCACGCCCCCTAACTCATAGACATCGCCCTGCTCTTCTTCGAAGAACAGAAAGTGCGCTTCGTGTCCCAACTCATCGTATTCCCAATAAATGCCTGGCGAAAAGTCGAACGACGTAAGGCTTGGAGACGGGCGAATGACCTCTCGCCACAGTTCAGCACTGTCGTCGAAGGTGACGTCGAGCGTGATAGGTGGGGGACCAAGCCGAATGTATACTCGACCGCGCGCATCGATATACTCGTCGTGCATGTACGCGCGCCGCGCATCTTCAACACGGACCAGGTGCTCCATGAGGCGCTCATTGGAGGGGGTGGCAGCCTGGCGGTCTTGCTGGCGCCACCATGCGGTAAGGACCTCGCCCGCGTGTTCATTGAAGGTAAGATCTGTGATGCGGCGAATTTCGTCGGCGGGGTCAAGCCCAACGCGACGCTTGATGTTGTCGGGCAAGACGAATGTGGTTTCCAGGAGATGTTGCTGTATCCGGCGGCGCTCGGCAGGCGGGAACGATGCGGTATTTCCTGCTTGCTCGATGAATGTCATAAATGTTTGCGCCGCCACCTCGTAGTATGGGTGCGTACCCGTTGCAAACGTTGTACGCACCAGCGCATCGGCCGTACGCATCCAGGCGGGCGACATCTCATCGAGGGCTCGCATGGTCTGATTCCATGTACGCAAGGCCGGTTGAGGCCCGCTCACCTCGTCGCGCGCATGCCCCAACCAATAGCCTACAGCACCTCCTTGCTGAGTTTTGTATCCAGCATCGTTCTCGAAAACCGGCGTCAGCAACTGGACGCTCTCTTCGTAGTCGCCCCGTTTTGCTGCCTCCACGCCAAGCGTCGCGATCGACTCATCAATACTCAGATCAGCTACATTTTCCTGTGGCTGTTGACCGTATGACAGGGTCGAGGATGCACATCCAACTACGACAAACCCAATGAGACCGGCGACCCAAAGCAGATGTGTTGTACGCATATTGCTCCTCATATACCGTCGTAAGGAATGGTCATTGTCACCGCTGCATATGGGTTTTACATTTGGATCTTATATTCGTATCCTGGCACGTCGTTTCTATGTGTAGTAACTGTACTGGGTATTTACGAATGTCATCTCGTCGCGAGGCTCTGCCTCGTGACGCCATCGTTTAGGGGCTCCGCCCCGTCCACAGGCAGGAAATGACGCCCTTCGGGTCAAGTGCGTAACTCCTAACTCCATGAACTCGGTGACACAGCACGACGGTCCTTCTGCCTTGTCTTGCATCCCGAAAATAGTGAACTTCTGGGGTGCGCGCATACCGCCTGTGCGCAAACACTACCGCGCAGGGGAACAGTGACAGGCAAGGCGGGATGCCATGAATAGCGAAAAGTAACCAACCCCGCAGTGCATGAACACGATGGATTGGCACCGTGTGGCATACGTCGAGTTTGCGTTTGCCACCGTCACACTTATTATCTTTCCCCTGGCGTTGCTGGTGGCCTCGGTGCGTGTCCCAGCGGTGCGCATGCGCATGCTGGCCTACTGGCGGGCTGCTGCGCTGTTGGGCATTACGGTGTACCTGTGGATTGCCGAAATGACAATGGGATTTATGACAAGCGTGGCGGCGCGGGTAATTGTGCCGCTGGTGCTGTGGCGGGGCGACATCGGTGCAACCTGGCAGGACCCACTCCCCGCCCCCACCTCGTGGCAAGCACGCGTGTATCGCATGTGGTGGTATTTTGTTGTGGTGTACTCTGTCACCGGGGCTGTGTCCATGCTTCCAATGGTATCCTGTGCCATTACCGGAGACACTCCGGTTTCGTGTCAGGCCTGGTACGGCCCACCGCAGACCTACGCGGCGCTCTTCCATAAACATGCAGACTGGTGGATGCTCGGGCGCTGGGCCTGGGTGGCGCTTAGTGCGTACAGTCTGTACCTCATGGCTACGATGTACCGGCTGCGACGGCGAAAATCTAAGCAGGTATGAGGCCAGGGAGATCGACCGTCTCCCCGCCGAGGGGGAGCGGATCCACACATCCTCATGAATTAGATATTCATGAGGCATCTATCTCGATGTGTGCTCGCATGCACAAATTAACATGAATCAGGAGTGGTGGGCTCGCCTGGCCGTGCGCAATCAGGAACCGAATAGGGTTCTGCACCTTGCATCACATAAGCCGAGTCTCCCCCTTTCTCGACGGTCGTCTGCTCATGCTTGGTACAGTAGGAGAGCTGTTTATCATCACCGCCTTTGTGGCGTGTGCGTTATCTGGGATTACGTTTTTCTGGGCTGCCCAATCTACTCATGCTGGCGAACGCAGCCTGTGGACGCGCGCTGGGCGTTGGTCGTGGGGCGCCATGACAGCGGGTATTCTGGTGGCTTCGGGCATCCTCTGGTATCTGCTGCTCAATCATCAGTATCAGTATGCGTATGTGTACCAGCAGACCTCGAACGACCTGCCGCTGCGCTACCTGATTTCGGCGTTCTGGGCGGGGCAAGAGGGCTCGTTCTTGCTCTGGGCACTTATGATGTGTGGCACCGGTGGCCTACTCATTAGCTACGTGAAGCGTCGCTACGAAGCGCCAGTTATGGCCGTCGTATCGCTCTGCCAGGTGGCACTCCTTTCCATGCTGGTCGGCCTGCAACTGGGTGAGCTTCCTATTGGCGCCTCGCCATTCATGACACTGGCCGAGAAGTTTCCGACTGCGCCGATTTTCCAAGATAACCCCGGGTTCATCCCCGCTGACGGCCAAGGACTGAACGATCTTCTGCAGAATCCTTGGATGACCATCCACCCACCGGTGCTGTTCTCGGGCTTTGCTACCATGGTGGTGCCGTTTGCTTTCGCTATTGCAGCGCTCTGGAAGCGCAAATACACGCAATGGGTGCGCCCCGCGATGCCGTGGACCATCTTCGCGATTCTCATGCTGGGCATTGGTATCGCCATGGGGGGCTACTGGGCGTACGTCACACTCTCCTTTGGCGGATACTGGGCCTGGGACCCGGTCGAAAACTCGTCGCTGGTGCCGTGGCTCATTGGCGTCGCCGCGCTGCATACCATGCTTGTGCAGAAGAAAAGTGGGTCGAGCCATAAAGCTGCACTCATCCTCAGTATTCTGGCCTATGTCTTCGTCGTCTACTCCACGTTTCTAACCCGCAGTGGCATTCTTGGTGATGTGTCGGTGCACTCGTTTGTAGATCTGGGGCTCTACAACCAGCTCCTCATCTGGATCGTGGGCATGACGGTGCTGGGCCTGGGGCTCTTTGCCTGGCGCTATAACGAGTTGCCTGAGCCCGAAAAAGCACCGCGCATCGTATCGCGTGAGTTCATGATCTTCTCGGGAGCCATGATTCTTGCGGCCATCAGCGCAGTCGTTATTCTGGGCACCAGCACGCCAATCATTGGGCGCATCTTCCAGTCGCAGCCCTCTACGGTGCCCATCGAGTTTTACAATCGGTGGACGCTTCCTCTGGCGCTCGGGCTGGTGTTCTTGGCTGGCGTTGGGCAGCTTATGTGGTGGAATAAGATGGGCATAGAAAACCTGAACCGCGTTATCCTGAAGCCGCTAAGCGCCGCTGCGGTAGCCACCATTGCCGTGCTCATCCTCACGCCCTTTGCCCAGCAAACCGTCATCCTGCCAACGGATGTGCCCACACAAGAGTTTGCCCAGGCTGGGTTTACCGAAGGTCTCGGGGTGTTTTGGGATACGTACGGCTACGCCCTCTTGCTGCTGATGCTGGTCTTTGGGTCCTTCTTCTCGCTATTCGGCAACGGCATGGTGCTCTGGCGCATTGGCCGCGGCAACCCGCGCATGGCAGGGGGCGCCGTTACGCATATCGGATTCGCCATTATGATGCTCGGCGTTGTAGCGTCCAGCTCATTCGACCGGGCCCTCCCGCTGCTCGATGAAGTCCGCACGACCGCCGATGTGGAGAACGCCTCCCGCGAAAACTTCGTGCTGGCCCGCGGCGAAACCCGCGAGGTGAGTGGCTACGAGGTGACCTACAGCGACCGTACCACCAACGACTACGGACGCGGCGAGTACACGCTCGACATTACCGACCAGCAAGGCCGTAGCTACACGGTACGCCCCGAGGCGTATGAGTCTGATGATGGACAGTGGTTCATGCATCCCGGTGTCAAGAAGTTTGTAGAGCAAGATCTATTCGTGGCTGTTACACCCCGCGAGGCAACGGGTATCGACGACGATCCGGATGCAGAGGGCGGCGAGTTTCAACTGGCACGGGGCGACTCGACCGTGATCGGCGATGGGGAGTATGCCATCTCCTTTAAGGGATTCGACATGGAACTGCCTGACACCGATGTGCCCAACGATGTGCAGCTTGCCGTAGGCGCAGTCATGGAAATGACGGATCTGGAGACGAACGAGACGCAGCGGCTCAAGCCCATCTGCATGACGCCGGTTTTACCCGGTATGCAGGTGGAGCCCATGGATGGAAAGCCGACCCTCCCGGA
>NZ_JAWOAR010000001.1:0-14113 GCF_046498435.1 Longimonas sp.
GTGCAATCTGGGGGCCGATACCAACACCTCGAATCTCAAAAACGACTATGGATCGGTATCGCTACACGACCCGGTTGAGGGGGCGTTTGTGGATACAGAGCGCCAGTTCATGGGCCTGGTGATGGGCGACCATTCGAAGTGCGGCATCAACACGATGTTTAACACGGGCACGGTGGTCGGCACGAGTTGCAACGTGTACGGCGGAGGCTTTTCCCCGCGCTGGCTACCCGCCTTTTCCTGGGGCAGCCCCGAACAGGGGTTCACCGACTACCGGCTCGACAAAGCTCTGGAAGTGGCCGAGCGCGTGATGGCCCGGCGCAATCAGCCACTTACAGACGCACAGCGATCTCTGCTTACGCATCGGTTTCAGGCGACGGCTTCGCAACGCGCGGCGATGCATCCAGATGGATGACATCGACATTTGTGGCTTTGCCATCGATAACGCTGAGGCGCAGGCACGTCTTCTTCTGGTGAAAGCCCTGACGTCCCGCTGCGCCTGGATTCACAAACAGCATGTTGTTCAGCTCCGCCACGCGCTCAATACGCAAGATGTGGCTGTGTCCGCAGATGAACACGTCGGGGGGATCCGCAGCCAGGCGCTCGCCCATGTTGGCCTGCCAGCGTCCGGGGCGTCCGGCAATGTGCTCCACCCATACCGATAGCCCGCCAAATGAGAAGCGCTTCTGTTCAGGCAGGCGGCGGCGCGTGTCGGCATCGTCAATGTTGCCGTAGACGGCATGCACGGGCGCTACGGCTTCCAGTCCGTCAAGAATAGCCAGGTCGCCTACATCACCCGCATGAACGATAGCATCGACGCCGTCGAGCACGTCGACCAATTCGGGATGAAAGTAACCATGTGTATCCGCCAAAATACCGAGTTGCATGTACGATGAGGTGCGTTGGATGGATAACCGAGTGTGTTCATGGCAATAGGGACGACCCGTGCAGCGGTAGAGCCGTCCCTATTGCGAATGGATACGGTGTGTGCGTTCGGATTTACAGTTCGACTGTTTCATCAAACTCGACTACGAGCGGTTCAAAGCCTGCAAGGTCGGCTGCCTCCTCAAAATCGGCCAGATCGACCTCGATAAAGGGGAAAGTGTCGTAGTGCAGCGGCACAATCGTATCGGCATCGACCATGGTGGCGGTATGAATCGTGCCGGGAATGCCCATCGTCACCACGTCGCCAATGGGGGCAAGCAGCACATCAATGTCGTAGTTTTCGCCGATCCACTCCATCTCCATGAAGGGCGCGGTGTCGCCGGTGTAGTAAACGGTGAGGTCGCCAAAGTCGAGCACAAAGCCGATGGGCACCCCGCCGTAGCTACCATCAGGAAAGGAGGCCGTGTGACGTGCATGCACCGCTTCGACGTGTCCCCACGGCATATCGAGCGAGCCGCCTTCGTTAAGCGGATGCACGGTTTCGTGCCCAAACTGCTCTTGAACGTGGGTAATAACCTCAAACGTGCCAATCACCAGCGGATCGCCCTGCTGCGTGAGCGGCTCTGTATCCAGAAAGTGATCGGCGTGCGGATGCGACACAAAGATCACGTCCGGGTCAAGGTCGGAAGGCGCGGTTTTGGTATGCGGATTGTTGCCTGCCAAAAACGGATCGAAGAGCAACGTGTGGGTGTCCGTCTCCAACTGAAAGGTGGCGTGCCCAAAATAGGTCAGATCCATAGTGCAGTCGGTCTTGATGAAGGAAGCCTTGATGCGCGTACGAATGCATCGGTGCAACGTCACAACGAGGGAATGCGGTTCACCTACAGGGGCCGTCACAATGCCACAATAATGTAACGGGATGGGTTGGGGAGGACTGCTACGGTCGGGGGGGCCGCATGGTCGGACCTGCACACGTATGCGGGCGCTCTCGCGAGTCCGTTGCGTGATGAATGGCAATGGAGGCAGCGTTTCACATATTGATTGCACGCTTTCCGACAGATGACGAATGGGCCGGGTGAAAACACTCCGTTGGCAAGTCCGCAAACGTACGACGCCCGAGCGCGAAATAGTCGAGAGCCACGAAGCGCCGGTAGGGCGGATGCACCACGTGCCCGCCGGTGGCCTGGCGGAACGAGGCGCGCATGCGGTGGGCGTCAGCGTATGCTCGTACGATAGCGGCGGCGTGGCGGGGCTGTCCCTGCGCCAGTTTTTGGGCAGCGGCCCCTGTATCCACCAGAATGCGCTCGGCAAATGTGCGCGACCAGGCGTGGGGCGGCAGGTTCTTGTAGAGCATCAGCAGGCTGTTGCGGAAGTTGAGGTAGGTCTTTTCAGGATGCTCCTTGGGGAGCGAGGCCCCGCCGATGTGGTACACCTCGCTGTCCGGTACATAGCGGATGCGGTAGCCGGCGCGCTGCATCCGCCAGCAGAGGTCGATCTCCTCCATGTGCATGTCGAAGCGCTCGTCGAGGAGGCCCACCTGCTGCAGAGTGGAGCGGCGCATCATGATCGCTGCGCCGGAGGCCCAGAAGATGTCGGTGGGTGTGTCGTACTGCCCGCGGTCGCGCTCCATGGTGTCGAAGAGGCGTCCGCGTGTAAACGGATAGCCCACCCGGTCGATGAATCCGCCCGCGCCACCTGCATACTCGAAGCGATCGCGGTTGTCGTACTGGAGCATCTTGGGCTGGGCCGCGCCGATTGCGGCATCCTGCTCGAAGGTGTCTACGAGCGGATCGAGCCAGCCGAGCGGCACCTCCACGTCGTTGTTCAGCAGCACAATGTAATCGCCGGTAGCGTACGGCACCGCGCGGTTGTTGCCTTTGCAGAAGCGCCAGTTTTGGGGATGCCGCACGACCTGCACCTGCGGAAACGTCTGCTCCACCCATGCGGCGGATGCATCGGTGGAGGCGTTGTCGGCGACGATGATCTCCAGATTCGGGTAGTCCGTAGCCACCACGGAGGGCAAACACTGCTTGAGGAGGGGCAGCGCGTTCCAGGTGACAATGATAATCGATACGCGTGGGGCGCTCATAGAAGAAGATGGTGGATGGTGGATAGAGCGGTAGGTCAGCGGCTTTGCTTGCTCCTCATGACGCCGTATGTTTGTGTCATCAACGGGGCGAACGCACGCGGTGGTTGCAGCGTTATGTGGATGCCGCGTGTAGTTTCGCATCCACCCAATTCGTAGGCAGCAATCATGGCCTCTGCATCCCCCTCGTACACGCTCGACGATGCCCGCACGGCCATGCAGGAGTGCTGGGGCTACCCGTCGTTTCGTCCGGGGCAAGAGGCGATCATCGAGGCGGTGCTGGCGGGGCGCGATGTGATGGGTATCTTACCCACGGGCGGCGGCAAGTCGCTCTGCTATCAGGTACCTGCGGTGCTCTTCGACGGACTCACGCTGGTGGTGTCGCCACTCATTGCGTTGATGCAAGATCAGGTCGAGGGGTTGGAGCGCAGAGGGATTCGGGCGGCGGCGCTCAACAGCACCCTGTCGCGGCGCGAGCGCGAGCAGTGCCTTGTGAACGCGGAGCACGGCCTCTACGACGTGCTGTACGTAGCCCCCGAGCGCCTCACGATGACGATGTTTCAGGCACGGGCCTCCGAGCTCAACGTGGCGCTGCTGGCGGTGGACGAGGCGCACTGCGTGAGCGAGTGGGGCCATCACTTTCGTCCTGATTACAAGGAGATTGCCCCGGCCCGCGAGGCGCTGGGCCATCCCCCCATGCTGGCGGTCACGGCCACGGCCACGCCCGAAGTGCGCACCGATGTGCAGAAGCTCTTGCAGTTGGAGGAGCCGACGGTGGTCGTGCAGGGCTTTGACCGTCCGAACCTCGTCTGGTCGGTTTTTCAGACAGCGAACAAGCGCGGCAAGCTGCGTGATGTGGTGGAGGGCGTGCCGGGCTGCGGCATCGTGTATGCGTCTACGCGTCGGAATGTGGAGATGTGGACGGACTGGCTGCAGCGCGAGGGCGTGTCGGCGGCGGGCTACCACGGCGGCATGGCTTCCGACGACCGCGCTACAGCACAGCAGCAGTGGATTCAGGACGAGGTGCGCGTGATGGTGGCGACGAACGCGTTTGGGATGGGCATCGACAAACCGGACGTGCGGTTTGTGGCGCACGTCGACATCCCGTCATCGCTCGAAGCCTACTATCAGGAGGCAGGCCGTGCCGGACGCGATGGGGAGCGTGCCTACGCGGTGCTGCTCTATCAACCGCCCGATGTGGATACGCAAGAGGCGCTCATTGAGTCGGGGCATCCGTCGGTGCAAGAGATTCAGGCCGTGTACACGGCGATCTGCAATGTAGGCCAGGTGCCGCTCGGCAGCGAGCCCGACAGCCCGCTCACGGTCGACATGAACGCGGTGCAGCGCGTCACCGACCTGCATGCGTCCAAGATTCGCACGGCCATCGACATGCTGGAGCGGGCCGATGCATGGAAGCGCCTGCCCAACCGGCGGCATCGCGGGTGGATTCGCTTCCAGAAAGCAGCCTCGTCGGTGCGTAGCTACGCGCGGCAGCAGTCGAACACGGCGCTGCAAGACTTTGTGTTCACGCTGATTCGCTTTGTTCACGCCGAAGCTTATGCGTCGTGGTGGCCACTCGATATGCAGCAGCTGGAGCGCCGCATGGACCTGCCCCGCCCACGCATCCGCAAGGGACTCGACTACCTGGCTGAGCGCGGGCTGCTGCAATGGCGTCCGCCGGGGCGGGCGATTCACCTGGAGATGCAACATCCGCGCGCCCAGCAGTGGCCGGTGCCGGGCGATGCGGTGAAGGAAGCACGAGAGCGAGCCGAGGCGCGCTTAAAGTCAATGATCGACTACGCAGAGTCCGCTTCGTGCCGACGGCAGCAGCTACTGGCCTACTTCGGCGAAGACAGCGCGCCGTGTGGACGCTGCGATGTGTGTCTGGGGCGCCACGACTCGGACCCGGTCACGCCTGCCGATGAAGACGAACTGCGCCAGGTGCTCACGTCCATTGCCCGCGACAGGCCGATGCAAACGTGGCTGCCTGACCAGCCGCACTACCGGGCACAGCGACTCTTGCGCTGGCTGGTGCGCGAACAGTACGTGGAGCCGCCCGCCCCGCAGGCTACCACGTATCGCCTCACTCCACAAGGAAAGCGGTTTGTCCCGCAGTCGCGGCCCGAAGAAACGTAGTTGCTGTGTCGAGCTTTCGGAGGAACGGCGCACTCGTCTTCTTGGGTCGATGAGTCGGGGGCGTTACCCCGTTGGCGAGCAGCGACGCGCCCGGGGCCTGCTCAAGGCCGACGAAGGCCCAGAAGGACCGGCCCGGACGGACGCCCAAATTGCCGACGCCTTTGCACGTTCTGAAGGATGAACGTTCTGAAAGAGGGGGGACTGGCAGTGTACAACCCGTGAGGCGCGTGTAAAACTGAAGCGCCTCTCCCCCAAGGTTGGCTCATAACACAGCACTATGCGTCGCTGCTGGCTGTGGGCAGTTGGATGCGAAATGTAGACCCTTCCCCGACGGTTGATTCGGCAAGTTGGAGCGATCCGCCGTGGTAGTTTTCAATCACCCGCTGCGCCAGGCTTAGCCCCAGCCCCCAGCCACGCTCCTTGGTGCTGAACCCCGGACGGAAGATGTTCTTCCGGGCACGCCGCTCGATACCGCTTCCTGTATCCGCTACTTCAATCGAAACAAGATCCTCGGCTTGCTCGGCAGTGATACGAATCTCGCCAGTTCCCTCCAGCGCATCCAATGCATTTTTGAGCAGATTCTCCAGCACCCACGCAAACAGCTCTTCGTTCACGCGTGCCTGGAGGCGGTCGGGCACATGCACCTTCAGCGTAACCGCCTGTCCGTGCTGCGGGATACGCCGGCGGATGTAGTCGGCTGTCTGGTGAATCACCGTAGCCACGTTGGTCGGCTCCAGCTTGGGCATCGAGCCGATGTCAGAAAAGCGGTTGGCTACACGCTGAAGCCGCTCGATGTCGTTTTCGATTTCGGTGAGCGCTTCATCGCGGTGATCCTCCGAAAGATCGTCGCTGCGCAGCAGTTGCGTCCACCCCATCAGGCTGGAGATGGGCGTGCCCAACTGGTGCGCCGCCTCGCGGGCCATGCCAACCCATAGGCTACTCTGCTCGCTCCGCCGCACGTACGAAAAACCCAGATATCCAACCAGAATGAAGAGGCCCACAAAGCCCAACTGCACATACGGAAAGAGACGCAGCTCACGCACCAGCCCCGACTCGTTATAGAACACGTACTGCGTAAGCTCGGCAGAGGCGTTGGTGCCTGTGTCGGTATAGCTGAGCTTGATGGGAATGGGCTCAAACGTCTGCTTCATCTCGCTTAGGTGCTCGTCGAGCCGTTCGCGGGCCTTCACTGAATCCTCGGGGCTAAGCTGCGTCAGGTCATCGGGCACCGACACATTGCGCCAGAACAGAGGGTCGGTCTGGGTGGAGTCGGTGATAATCGCCGGAATTGCAAACGGATTCGGCTCCAGAATCTCGTTCAGGATGAAGTCGAGTTCGCCGGTAGGCGGCATGGAGCGGGCCCAGGCCAGCGCCTCACGCAGGGCTTCAGGATCTGTACCCACCATTAGGTCGGCCTGCGACTCTGCATCAATCAACTGCTCCAGGTCTTCCCAGGCGGTACGATGCGGATTGGTGGCCCGATCTTGCGCCTGGGCCACCTGGGCCTGCGCATCCGCCCATAGCTGAATCATGGACTGCTCACGGTCGCGCAGCCGCTCCACCAGCTGATTGGTGTACCAGAGCGAGGCCAGTGCAATAACCATCGCAAAAACGATGAGCCCCAGCTTCAACCGAACCGACCATCGGTAGGCACGCACGGGATTGTGCTGCTATGCGTAAAAAGGCCCGGCCGCATTGGGCCGGGCGGTTTGCGGAACGAGGGCTACGCCACCGGGGCCTCGTTCACGTCGCTAATGATCTGGTCGCGGCGCGGGCCAATCGATACCGAGCCGATGGGTGCGCGCGAATGCTCTTCTACAAACCGAAGATAGTCTTGCGCTGCCGAGGGCAGATCGCTCCAGTGGCGAGCGTCGCTAATGTCTTCGTCCCATCCCGGCAGGGTTTCGTACACGGGCGTAATGCGCTCCAGCGTATGGGCTTCGCTCGGGAAGCGCTGCGTCTCTTTGCCGTCGTACTGATACGCCACGCACACCTTGATTTCGTCGAGCCCCGAGAGCACGTCGAGCTTGGTAATGACGAGCTCGGTAAAGCCGTTGATCATGGTGGTGTAGCGCAGCGCCACCAGGTCGAGCCAGCCACAGCGGCGCGGACGCCCGGTGGTCGCGCCAAATTCGGCCCCCACCTTGCGCAGATGCTCTCCCATTTCGTTCTCCAGCTCGGTAGGAAAGGGTCCGTTGCCCACGCGGGTGCAGTAGGCTTTGGCGATGCCAATGATGCGGTTTACATGCACCGGCGATACGCCGAGCCCGGTGGAGCAGCCACCTGCCGTGGGGTGGCTCGACGTTACGAACGGGTAGCTGCCAAAGTCAATGTCGAGCAGCGACCCTTGCGCGCCCTCGGCCAGCACATGCTTGTCGTTGTCGAGCGCGCGGCCCAGAAGTTGAGCGGTGTCGGTCACGTACGGATCGATTTTCTGGTCGAGCTCCACATACTCCTCGACAATTGCATCCACATCGAGCTGGTTGGCGCCGTACACCTGCTTCAGCAGGGCATTTTTGGCTTCAATGGCGCGCGTCAGTTTGGTACGCAGCACGTCGCGGTCGAGCAGGTCAACCACGCGGATGCCGGTGCGTGCAAACTTGTCGGCATAGGCCGGACCAATGCCGCGCCCGGTGGTGCCAATGGCGTCGTCGTCGGTGTCGGACTTGCGCCCTTGCTCTTGTGCCGCCTCGATGGCTTTGTGGTGCGGCATGATGACGTGGGCGTTATGCGAGATGTGCAGCCGCCCCTCGACCGGGTAGCCGAGCGCTTCGATCTGCTCGATCTCCTCGATCACAGCTTTCGGATCGAGCACCACGCCGTTACCGATGACGCAGTCCACGCCGTCGTGAAAGATGCCACTGGGGATGAGGTGGAGCACAAACTCCTGGTCGTCCCAGCAGATGGTGTGGCCCGCGTTGGCACCGCCTTGATAGCGGGCCACCACGTCCACATCGTTGCTCAACAGGTCAACGATTTTCCCTTTGCCCTCGTCGCCCCATTGGCTTCCAATGACAATAGAAACAGGCATACGTAGTTACAGACAGGTAGGTAGGAGGAACAGTGGATGCCCCCCGCCACTCGGGGGGCCGTGTAGGATGCGAGGTGCGGCCTCATGGCAGCAGCCTCGGCCCGCTTAGGCACGGGCGCGCTTCCGTTTTGAATCGGAGTCTTCGAGCCAGTGGCGCAGTTCTACGACCACAGGCGAGGCCACGAACACCGAAGAGTACGTCCCGATCATCACGCCCAGCACCAGCGCAAAGGAGAAGCCACGCAACACATCGCCGCCGAAGAACAACAGAATCGAGGTTACGATGAGCGTCGTAATCGAAGTTACGACGGTGCGGCTTAGCGTGGCGTTGATGGAGCGGTTCACAACTTCCGCGTAGGGATCCGTCTTAAACAGGTTCACGTACTCGCGTGTCCGGTCGAACACGACCACCGTATCATTCAGCGAGTACCCCACAATCGTCAGGAACGCCGCGATGATGGCCTGGTCAATCTGGAGAGAGAACGGGAGCAGGTCTTGAAAGAGCGAGAAGATACCCAGCACGATAATTACATCGTGCGTAATGGCAGCCAGCGCCCCAAGCCCATAGCGCCACTCAAAGCGCAGCATGATGTACACGAAGATCACGAAGAGCGCGCCCAGCACCGAGTAGATCGCGCCGCGCTGCAAATCCTGGGCGAAGCGCGGCCCCACCACATCGGTCTGTACCACCTCGGGCGAAGCATCCGGAAAGGACGCCTCAAACTCGGCGATAATGGTGCGGCGCAGGTCGTCCACGTCGGTGCCGGCAGCGGTGCGGATGAGCAGACCGGTGGTGCCAAAGGTCTTCACCTCGGGCTGACTGCCGAGCGGCTCGGTGAGAGCAGCCCGCACATCGAGCGCATCGACCTGCCCCACATCTTCGAGAACCAGTTCCGTGCCGCCCAAGAAGTCGATGCCTTGCTCCAGCCCGCGCGTCATAAACGAGAGGAGGCTTAGCACGATGAGCGTGCCCGAAATCAGGTATCCGATTTTGCGGTTCGGGATAAACGAAAATGAAGGGTTTTCAAGTAAGCGCATAACAGGAATAAAGGGAAGTACGTCAGCGGATCAGAGGAAGGCGGATACGGGGCCGAGGCGCCGCCTGGCGGGCAGAATGCCTGCACAGGCGGGCGCGGGCTCCGGCGGGTATGTCATCCGTACGACACGCGCATGCTGCGCTCGTCGACCATGTAGTCGAAGATGATCCGCGTAACGATAATTGCGGTGAACAAGGAAGACAGGATACCGGCCATCAGCGTAACGGCAAAGCCTTGGATGGGGCCTACGCCAAACGAATACAGAATTACGCCGACAAAGAACGTCGTGATGTTCGCATCCAGAATAGCGCTGAGCGAGCGGTCGTACCCGGCATCAATCGACGCCTTGAGCGTTTTGCCGGTGTTCTGCTCCTCGCGGATACGGTCAAAGATCAGCACGTTCGCATCCACTGCCATACCAATGGTAAGCACAATACCGGCAATGCCTGGCAGGGTGAGCGTGGCGCCGAATCCAGCCAGGATACCCATGATCAGGATCAGGTTGAGCAGCAGCGCTACGTCAGCTACGATGCCAGCGGTGCGGTAGTACATAATCATGAAGAGCACCACGAGCAGCAGCCCCGACACGACCGAGATAAACCCGGCGCGGATGGAAGCTTCCCCCAGGCTCGGCCCCACGGTGCGGTCGCCCACAATGTCGAGCGGTGCGGGCAGCGCGCCCGACTGTAGGACCGTCACAATATCTTCCGCCTCCTGGCGCGACTCCAGCCCCGATATTTCGGAGCGTCCGCCCAGAATGCGTTGCTGGACCGTAGGATACGAGTAGATTTCGCCATCGAGTGCCACCGCAACGGGCTCGCCGACATTGGCTCCGGTGACGCGCGCCCAGGTGCGGGCGCCGTCCGAGTTCATGACCATGAGCACCTTAGCTTCGTTGGTAAACTGGTCAAACTCAACGGAGGCATCGGTAATCGCTTCCCCGGCCAGTTCCACCTGGTCGCGTACGGCGATGAGCTCGTACACATCCACCCCGTCTTCGGTCTGACCAATGGGGTTGGCCCCGAACATCAGTTCCACACCCGAGGGCATCAGGCTCTGCACTTCGTCCTGGCGCAGCAGGTCCATCGCTGCCGAGGTATCGGGCTCGATGACGTGCGCGAATATGGGACGCTGCTGCTGATATGGCAGCGGCTGCATGAGTTGCAGGAAGGGGTTTTCGACATCGGAGCCCTCGTCCTCAGCCAATGGGTCGTCTTCTGCAAGGGGATCATCCTGCTCCAGCGGGTCGGCTCCGTCGTCGGCTCCGTCGTCGGTCTCCGTTGTATCGGTGGCCGGATCACGCTCGGCAATCGGCTCGTCTTGCAGTTCGCCCTCGGCCACGTCGGGGGTGTCGCCTTCTTCCAGGCTGTCGACCTCCACATCTTGCGCCTCCGCTTCAAAGTAGTCGATAATCTCTTGTGCCGACTCGGTGAGGCGCTGCGGGTCAGCCATTAGGCGAAACTCCAGCCGGGCCGTGCCGCGCAACAGATCGCGGACGCGCTCGGGGTTGTCTACGCCGGGCAGTTCCACCACAATACGGCGTTCGCCCTGGCGCTGAATCGACGGCTCCGACACGCCGTAACGATCCACGCGGTTGCGCACAATCTCCATGGCGCGTTCCACGGCTTCCTCCACTTGGCTATTTAAGTAGGAAATGACCTCGCTATTCTCCGAGCGGCGCGTAATGTCCGCCTGCTCATTGCGGAAGTACCGCGAGAGGCGCACGTTAGCGTCACGCTCCTGAAACTCATCCACGAACACATCCACGAACGGCTCATCTTCTTCGAGCGAACGATCGGCAGCGGTTTGCAGCACATCCTCGAACCGGTCGTCCTTGTTGATGGCGAGCTGCCCAATCAGGTCGGGCACGCGAATTTCGAGCGTTACGTGCATGCCGCCTAACAGGTCGAGCCCCAGCCCGAGGGCTTCCTGGCGGATTTCCCGAATCTGCGTAAAGTTTTCCTGTTCATACTCGACGCGCTCTTCTTCCGACATACTGCTCAACCGCTGGTTGAGCATGATGCTTTGCACCGTTGGGTACAGGTAGTATCCACACAGCCCCACAAAAAAGACGGTGAGTACAATTTTGAATCCGTTGTTTTTCATAAAGTATCAGGTATCAAACGTATACAGTAAGTCATGAGAAGTCGGCTTTCGCCTACACCTCCGCTGTCTCCCGCTCACCTCCCTTCCGTCGGGTGTTGCATTGGCATGCCGTCATAGACCTGCATGCGGTATCCAACCGGTGACAAGGAAGATGCTGTAAGGGGGCGGATGCATCAGGCGGGCTGTGTTCTGTGTACAGCGCGGCCATCCTCCACAGTCAGCGGCGTGCCCGGATGTCTGTCGGCGTTGGGTCCAGGCATACGTCCGTCCCAATATGCCGTTACATGCCAGGGGATACGCTGTGGGAGGTCCACAGAAGCGGGGAAGATACGAAGACACGCCCCGCCGAAGACGAGCTACGGAGCCCGGGGAGCGGCTTGCACCAGACACCGAATGAGCCACCGCCCGACGTGAGCGGTATGAAGAGGTGCTACAGCATGGGCCGTCCACTGTGCAGGCGGTTCGCTATGCGGCGGCATAAGGGCCGTACCCAGGGCAGCGCGGGCAATGGTTAGTACAGCAAGCGCTGCGGTCTGGAAACGCGGTGCAGGCGCCGTACCGCCCCATTGCGAGGCCTGGTGGTGCAGCCAATGCGCCAGAGTGGTGGCATCAGCATCGGCGTGGCCGCCCAGTAGATCGGCTGCTGTGTGACCATCGGGGGCATAGGCTTCGTACGTGCGCAGCACCTGCGCCGTAAACTGCTCAGGGGCGGTCCACGTTTGCGATGAAGCTTCTGCCAAAGCACGCTCAAACGCCTCGCGGTCGGCCTCGGAAGGCCACGACTCAACGCGGTCTTGGAGCCACGCCCCCCGCGCTTCCGCCGATGGGCGCTGCGGAGCATCCATCCAGGTTCCCCCAACCCATGGGATCAGGCTCATGGTCAGCAGACTAACCATGAGGTACCGAATGGAACGCGAGCGAAGACGGGTCATGCGGAGCAACGGCCCCAAATTGTTACGATGCACAAACGACAGTGCACAAAATCCGACATCGTAGCGTATTGTTCCAGCGGTACTGCAGCATTAACGCGCGTCCTTTACGCCGTTATCGCTGCGCTTTGCCTCCCTCTGCCGGCTCCTCGTTGCTATTATGCTCTTTTCTGCTTCGCCGCCTACACATACCCGCCGCCATACACTTCCCAGCGGCGCTTCACTCTTCACACAACATTGGCACCGATCCAGCCCCACCGGGCACGTGCTACTTGTGCATGGGTATGCAGAACATAGCGGACGCTACGGCCATGTTGCTACCGCGCTCCACAAGGCTGGATACGCCGTCACCGCCTACGACCAGCGCGGATTTGGCCGCTCGCCCGGGCGTCGCGCTCTGGTGTGGAGTTTCGACACGCTCGCCCAGGATCTCCATGATCTGAGCACGCATGTACATGCTGAAACTAAGGTCCCGCTTTTTCTGCTCGGCCACAGCATGGGGGGACTGGTCGTGCTCTGGGCGCTCCTTCGCCACGATGTGCCGACACGGGGGCTTGTGCTTTCGGCTCCGGCGCTCGCTATCGACGGCAACGTGCCACGTGGACTGGCCCCCGTGGCCCATGCGGTAAGCCGGTATCTGCCTGCGCTTCCCACCGTCGGTAAAGTGGAAGGGGGCATTTCGCGGGATGCACAGGTGGTGGCCGAGGCCGAAGCCGACCCGCTCAACTACCACGGACGCGTTCCTGCTCGCACAGGCGTCGAGATGCTGCGCGTCGGCCGTCAGGTGCAGACAGATGCCGCGCGCATCACGCATCCTTACGTGCTTATGCACGGCACCGCCGATGCCATTGTAGCCCCCGCGGGCAGCGCACGCTTTCATGCACGTAGCGGAGCCGGTGACAAGACGCTGCACCGCTACCCCGGCGCACGGCACGAACTCTTCAATGAGCCTGAGCGTCACGACGTGATGAACACCGTTGTGGCCTGGCTGGATGCCCATGCATCCGTATAGCCGTCTTATACCCAACCCGGTTGCAACATTGCGGTATCGCTTTTCGGACTCGTGGGGGGCCGTACTGTCCCATCCCCCAGGCAATTTTCCTTGTCACCGTACTACTGGTCCAGGTCAAACACGACAGCCACGCGTGCTTCTACGTCAATAGTGCCCGGCGCATAGGCTTCAGGATTGGCATCCTCAGCCGCCTCGTTCATCATGGTGGCCCGGGCGCGGTCTACCTGCGAAACGCGGGGAAACGAAAAGTGCTGCTCCTGGATGCTCCGCACCGCTCCAATCTGGACATCCAGTGCTGCCGCGAGCCGCTCGGCCTTTTCACGTGCATTCTGAGCGGCCTCTTCCAGGGCTTGATTACGTACTTCAGTGCGGTCTTGCAATCCGTACTCGACCGACTGCACGCGGTTGGCTCCGGCTTCGATAACGGCTGCAACCAGCACTGGCACGCGGTCGACCTCGTTGAGGGTAACACGCACCGTGCGTATGGCCTCAAACCCCTGTTCAACCGTGCGGCGACGCTCCTCATCGTATACGCGGCGCGGACGCAACTGCAACTGGTCCATCTGAATCTGGTCTTCGGGTACGTCGGCTGCGCGAGCCGCTTCCATAGCCGCGCTCGATGTCTCCCCGTTTTCCTCGCGAGCGGCTTCGGGTGCGTCGGCGCGTGTTACGACACCAAAGCGCACTGTGGCTTGGTCGGGCGTAGCCTGCACAGTGGCCTCGCCCTCCACCTGAATGGTGCGTGCGTTCGAGGTGCTGTCTTGAGCAACAGCTCAGCAGCGCGCTGCACTACCGCTTCAACCTGGCGTGGCTCGAGGCCCCGGTTAAAGAATAGCCTTGAGCAATAATAAGAATCGAATAGCCTTATAGGACCTAAGCCATAGAAGCCCGGGG
>NZ_JAWOAR010000106.1:0-9277 GCF_046498435.1 Longimonas sp.
GATGGTTGTACAGGTTCCGGAGCCAGGCACTACTGGTATTGTACTCGGTAGCACTCCACCTAGGCGAAGGGCGCAACGCCGTCTACTTGGCAGCGCACGGATGCGAGGTCACGCTGCTCGACTATTCGGACACCGCCCTCCAGAAGGCCGAGCGGCTGGCCGCCGAGCAAGGCGCTGCACTTCATACGATCCATGCCGACTTGACCACCTGGCAGCCGTCACGCACCTGGCAGGCCCTTACCGCCACCTACGTGCACCTGCCCGTACAGTGGCAGCCCCGGCTGTACGAGATCATGAAAGCGAGCCTGGCTCCTGGTGGCACGCTCGTTGCCGAGTGGTTTCGGCCCGAGCAACGCACCGACGGCTACGCCAGCGGCGGCCCGCCCCACGCCGAAATGATGGTAACGGCCCAAGAGCTGCGCAATGCGTTTCCCGAATCCGGTATCGAACTGCTCACCGAGCCGGTCGTATCGCTCCACGAAGGACCCGGCCACAGCGGTCAGGCAGCGGTAGTGCGCCTTATCTGGACCAAGCCCGATGCGTAGCTGCCTACACGGCGCGTTCCACATCCATCTGAAACGCCCGCACCGGGTGGTCAGGATCATGCGTTGTGTTAAACGCTGCGACGGCCTCCATAAATGCATCCGCCTCCTCATCGCCTACAAACGCCCACGTGAGCATGGAGTAAGCCGGGTGATTCGCTCGCCCAAACCATCCAATGTCGGCGGCAGTAGACTCGCCCTTGTGATAGTGGCCACGGATGTCAATCTCGCTGAACACCCGAATCGCATGCTCGCGATACAGGCGCAGCAGGTCGTCGCGGTACGTGTCGATGCTCATTACAGCTACAAGCTTCATAGCAGGCGTTCGTTCAGTCAAAAAGCAGTTAGGTGGATGCGGAAGGCGAGTCGTCGTCAGAAGCGGTGTCATCAGCATCCTCAGCGTCGGCGCCGTTGGCATCATCCGCACCGGTCGTGGTGTCGGTTCCTGTCGAATCGTGATCAGACGCAGAGCCCGAAGCGCTGGCAGGCGCTGCGCCAGACGCGGCTGCGCCATCGCGGCCCCGGTTCTCGGGCGCTTTGCGGCGCTCCAGCATGTAGTAGATGAGCGGCACAATGAGCAACGTAAGCGCGGTCGACGCAATCACACCACCGATGAGCGAGATCGCGAGTCCCTGAAACACCGGGTCCAGAATGATCACAAAGGCGCCAATAGCCACTGTGCCTGCTGTTAGCAGAATAGGGCGCGTACGGACCGCCCCAGCTTCAATAACAGCTTGCTTGAGCGGCGCGCCGTCATCGAGCCGAATATCGATGAAGTCGATGAGCAACACCGAGTTACGCACCATAATCCCTGCCAGGGCAATGAACCCGATCATCGACGTGGCGGTGAAGAACGCGCCCATCACCCAGTGCCCAATCACAATCCCAATGAGCGATAACGGAATGGCAACCATCATCACAATGGGCGTGGTGAGTGTCTGAAACCAGCCTACAATCAGCATATAGATGATGAGCAGCACCACCGCGAACGCAATCCCCAGATCGCGAAACACCTTGTAAGTGATGGTCCACTCGCCGCCCCACTTCAGGAAGTACGCATCGTCGACCGTGGGGGGCCCGGTGTAGAGCGTAGACAGGTCGTATCCGGCAGGCATTTCGACCTCATCGAGGCGCTCCTCAATATCGAGCATCGAGTAGACCGGACTCTCCACCTCACCGGCTACGTCGGCAGTAACATACACGACGCGCTGCTGGTCTTTGCGGCTGATGTGCTGACGGCGCGTACGTTCGTTGATCTGTACCAAGTCGCCAACAGGCACGGTGGTGCCGGCCTGCGTCTGTACCGGCATGTTGCGAAGCGCATCGAGGCTGGAGCGCTCGGCCTCGCCCAGGCGGACCTCAATGCCGACCAGATCATCAGCGCCGCTCACGCGCAGCGTGGACATATCAGCGCCGTTAAGGCCCATGCGCATAGCCTCGGCAATGCGCTGTGCAGGCACGCCCATCTGCATGGCTTTGTCCTTGTCTACGGCAAACGTGTAACGCGTCTGGTCGGCCTGCACTGTCCAGTCCACGTCGACGACCTCATCGGTTTCGGCAAAGAGCGTTTTCACCTGCTCAGCAATGGCGTGCTGCTGCTCCGTATCGGGCCCGTAGATCTCAGCCACAAGCGTAGCCCGCACGGGCGGCCCCGGGGGCACCTCGGCCACCTTGATGTTTGCGCCGTAGCGGGCACCAATCGCTTGCATGTCCGGACGCATGGCCTTGGCAATAGGGTGGCTTTGGATGTCGCGTTCGTCGCTGCTGCGCAGGTTCACCTGAATGTCTGCCTGGTGCGGCGCCGAGCGCATGTCATACCCGCGTACCAATCCGTTCAGGTTGATAGGCGATGCATCCCCCACGTACGTCTGGTAATCAACAACCTCGGGACGCTGCGCCAGGTAGAGTCCCAGTTCGCGTGTAACAGCAGATGTTCGCTCCAGCGGCGTGCCCTCGGGCATGTCAATGACAACCTGGAACTCATCTTTATCGTCGTACGGCAGCATCTTCACCGTCACCGCCTGAAAGTAGAAGAGCGATAGTGAGGCGAGTAGCAACACCGTAGTGCCACCGATAAAGCTCCATCCCAGCGTACGGTTTTCGAGTAGCGGACGAATGGAGGCTGCGTACCAGCGGTAGATGGTGGTGTCTTCGAGGCTGTAGTCGGGTGTGTTCTCATCCGCAGGACTCGTATCGAGCAGGCGGTATGCCAGGTACGGCGTGATGGTAAGTCCCACAAACAGGGAGAAGAGCGCGGCCAGCGAGGCCCCAATGGGCATCGGGCTCATGTACGGCCCCATCAGCCCCGACACGAACGCCATGGGTAGCACGGCGGCAATGACGGTGAACGTGGCCAGAATCGTCGGGTTACCCACCTCGTTGATTGCTGCAATGGCAGCCTGGGCAAACGGCAGCCGCCGCATCTTAAAGTGCCGCTCCATATTCTCCGCCACAATGATCGAGTCGTCGACCACAATGCCCGTTACAAAAATCAGCGCGAAGAGCGTGATGCGGTTCAGCGTGTACCCAAACATGTAGTACACGAACAGCGTGAGCGCAAAGCTAATCGGCACCGAGAGGAAGACCACAAGTCCGCCGCGCCAGCCCATCGACAGGCCCACCACCACAGTTACGGTAAGGATGGCGATGATGAGGTGCAGAAACAGTTCGCTCACCTTGTCGGATGCAGAGGCGCCGTAGTTGCGTGTTGGCGTCACGGTTACGTCGCTCGGTAGGAGCGTAGAGCGCGTCTCTTCGAGCGTAGCCAAGGCTTCTTCGGCAACCGACATCGCGTCGGCGCCGTCGCGCTTGGCCAGTGCCAGCGTGACCGCAGGGGATGTAGCGAGCGCTTCAGTAACGCCGGCATCGCCCGCTTCATCCGATTCGTCAGCAGTTGCCGGACGGTGATGGGCTCCGTATCCGAACTGCACGTACCGTTCGGTCTCGCCCGGACCGTCTGTTACAGTAGCTACGTCGCGCAGGTAGACGGGCTGCCCTTCGTGTACGCCAACCACCAGGTTACGTACGTCTTCAGCAGTTTCAAGAAATTTGCCGGTTTCTACAAGATACTCCGCATCCCCAGACCGAAACGAGCCCGATTGCTGTTGACTGTTGGCGGCTTGCACCTGCTCAGCAATAGCTGGTAGGTCAAGATTATATGCCATCAACTGATTCGGGTCGGTACGCACCTTCACTGTGCGCTCGCGCCCCCCGATAACATCGATAGCAGCAACGCCGTCGGCCCGCTGCAACTCCGAGGCCAACTCGGTGCCCATCTGGTGCAACTCATAGTCGCTGTAGGTGTCGCTGTGTAGCGTGAGCGACAGGATCGGCACATCGTTTACCGCGCGCGTCTTGATCAGCGGCATGGAAGCGCCAGGGGGCATCTGCTCCATGCGTTTCAGGATCTGCTCGTAGAGCTTTACCAGGCTACGCGGGATGTCTTCGCCTACGTAGTAGCGTACGCTGACGGCGGCCTGCCCCTGCATCGCGTTGCTGTAGACATATTCTACACCATCAATGTTACTTAGGAGGCGCTCCAACGGCTCTACGATACGGCTCTCCACTTCATCTGGTGTAGCGCCCGGCTGCTGCACCAGAATGTCGACCATGGGGACCTCAATCTGCGGGTCCTCCTCTTTGGGTGTCAGCCACACGCTGTAAATGCCAATGCCTAAGAAAGCCGCCATTAGCAGCGGCGTAATTTTCGAATTGATAAACGGCTGGGCAAGGCGCCCGGCCAAACCGGTTTGGGTAGCCATAACAGTAGCAGCAAGAGGGATGCGTGAGCAAGCAACAGAGCAGGGCGGGGTTAGTCCTGTGCAGTTGCATTTTGCACAGTAACGGGCCGTCCGTCGTGCAGGCGGCCCTCAGCGCTTCGCACATAGCGGTCGCCCGTCTGCAAGCCTGAAAGCACGACCACCCGGTTGCCGCGTGGTGTTCCGGTGCGTACCCACCGCAGCAACGCATAATTATCGTCGGTTACCGTATACACGCCCGTAAGCTGTCCACGCTCAACCAGACTCTCGGTGGGCACAGTGAGGAGGTGTTCATCTCCCGATTCGTGCAGCACCTGCGCGTACATGCCCGACTTTACAGACGCGGGCGGATCGTGCAGCACCACGCGCATTCGAAACTGTCGGCTGGCCGGGTCAGCACTGGGGTTCACCTCATTCACGTTTCCGCTCAGGGTATCGCTTAAAGCGGGGACAACGACCCGCACGGTATCACCTGTGGCTACTCGGTTGATGGCCCGCTCGGGTACCTGTGTGCGCACTTCCAAGAGACGGCTCACCTCCAGCATCAGTAGCGGCTGGCCTGGCGAGGCCATAGCGCCCTGTTCGATGCGTTTATCGACCACGATACCTGGTGCAGGCGCGGTGATGGTCGTATACGAAAGCCCATCGTCGATTTCGTCGAGGCGATTGTCGAGTGCCTCCACTTGCGCCTGGGCGCGTTCGTACTCTGCTTCAGCAGCGTCGTATGCTTGCTGCGTGGCACTGCCGCGTTGAAGCAGTGTATCGAGGCGCGCAAACTGCGTGCGGGCATTGCTCAGCGCAGCCTCGGCCTCTCGTTTTTGGGACTCTACCTGCCGCCGTTGCGCACGCATATCATCAGAACTGATGCGCGCGAGTACCTGCCCTTCCTCAACCTGCGTGCCCTCTTCGGCCAAGACCGCATCAACACGTCCCATCATGCGCGTACTCAGCGGAATGCGCTCTGTACCTGCCACCGTGCCAGTGTACTCAAACTGTTTAGGGTAAGCGGTGTCAGCCAGTGTTTCTACCTGTACGGCTACAGGCGATTGCTCCGGTGGAGACTCGGGAGTGTCGCTGCCACATGCAGCCAGGCTGGCAGACAGCACGATAATCAGAAGCGGCACAAAAAGGCGTAAGGGTTGGAGCATGGCGGAAGGACCGCTGAGTGGAGAAGGCATGTGAAGCATGTTAGGCAAGGCAGCAGAGACGCAAAAGAAGAGGCACAAGGGGGTATTTTTAGTGCACGTTAGCGCAGCGAGATTTCCGTAAGCAGTTCAAGGCGGAAGCGGTCCGTGGTGTGTTTGTATTGCGCCTGCAGGGCCGCAAGGCGGCTTTCGGCCAGTTGAGCTTCCGCTTGCAACAGATCGGTGGTGCTTTCAAGCCCCTGTTCAAACCGATCGGAACGCAGGCGAAACGACTCGCGAGCCTGCTCAACTACGGCTTCGGTCTGTTCAACTCGCTCGCGCGAGGTATCCAGTGCACGCAGAGCCGACTCAATCTCCACTTCGTTTTGCAGACGCTGATCGCGCACAGCAAGATTAGAGGCGCGTTCATTGGCTTGTGCCCGCTGCATTCCACCAATCTGCTGAAACCCCCGAAATATATTCCACTGAAGGGATACACCAACGGTCCAACCTTGCCCCTGTGTACCAAAGGGAGTCGTATCATTCCACTCATATCCGCCTTCTGCATTCACCGTAGGCAGAAACGCAGCACGAGCTGCTCTCACCCGCTGCTCAGCAGCAGCGCGGCGAGAACGTAAGGCGCGCATATCAGAGCGTTCAGCGTTCACCGTCTGCACGTCAACCTGTGAGGGCGTTTCGATTGGATCAGGCAGGTCATCGGTCGGGGCGATACGCGTCTTCTCCTCCATGCCAAGCAAGTACCGGAGCTGGTCAGAAGCATCCTCAACAGCGGCCTGCACTTCAGTCTGATCGGCCTCCAGTTCAAGCACGCGCACCCGCGCTGCCAGCACATCGGCTTGCGTGATCATGCCCTGGTCGAGCAGGTCCTCAGCGCGCGACTGATTGCTGCGTGCTGCCTCCAACGCAGCCACGATGACGGACTCACGTTCACGGGCCAAGACCAATCCGTAGTACTGCCTGCGCACCTGAAATTGCACCATCTCGGCAGTGCGCTGCGTTCCAAGCTCGGCCGCCTGTGCCTGGCGAGTAGCTGCCCGACGCTCAAATAGACCGTCCAGGTTGAGTACAGGCTGCTGCACAGTGACCTGCGTCGTGTAATTCTCGATACGGTCGGGGTTGTTCAGCGCATTGGGGGCAAAGTCGGCTTCCCTAACAGTTTCTTGCTTCAGCAGAAAGCCAAACGCATTGAGCGGGTCAGTGGTAGAAGTCGCGTTCTCTGACACCGACACCTGGGGGAGAAAAGTCGCCAGCGTTTGGCGTGCCCCAGCCTGAGCGGCATCCGTCTCTGCTGCAGCCGTCTGCACCTGGTAGTTCTGCTCCTGGGCCCGCTCGACTGCATCTTGTGCAGACAGCGCAAGCGTGTCGGGCGTCTGGGCATGGACGTTCGGAAAACTTCCCAGTGCAAGCACGCAAGCAGCAATAAAATACAGGCGGAGCATGATCATGATGTGTTCGAGGTAATGCATGTCTACAAGCAACACCGTATAACTTTTCAGTTGATTAGTGTTCCGGGGCATGCGTCCTCGACACATGCTCTTCTTATGCATCATACCCTACGCCATCTTACCGAAATGCATTCTCCGACACGATGTATTCAGCGGTTCGCTTTCCGCTATCCGAATGAACACCCCAACATCTCACGATTGCGCAACCTGTGGAACCGTTGGCCTCCTGCATACTGTTACGTAACAGGTAAAATATATACTGCCGCTGCTTTCCGCTAATTACTTCTTCGACCTATGCTTTCTACTGCGCGTCGCATCACTTACCTGCTGGCTTTCGGGGCCGCCATGCTCCTCTTCGCTACCGGATGCGGAGGCGATGCCTCCGAGTCTGCTGATACCGGTGATACTGACACCGTGACCCTGGAACCGGGCGAGCGCTCGCCGACCATTGATGGCGCCACAGCCCGCTTCGAAGCACCTGAATCCGAAGCCGTACTCGACCCGGGCGAGGTGGAGGTCGAAGTCGCGGTCGAAAACTTCATTCCCGGGTCGCAGACCGACATCCCCCGACTCGATGAGATTGCAAACTCAGAGGACGGGCAGCACACGCACATCATCGTGAACAACGATCCGTACTTCGCGAACTACAACACCGATGCGGAGCCGTTTAGCATTGGCGAACTGGAGCCCGGCGCATACTCGGCGTTTGTCTTCCCCAGCCGCTCGTTCCATGAAAGCGTAAAGAGCGAAGATGCCTACGACCTGGTGAACTTTTATGTCGGTGAAGAAGCTGAGGGCGAAGACTTCCCACTCGAAGAGGGCGAACCCAGCATCATCTACAGCCGCCCGAAAGGCACGTACAGCGGCGACGGGGCCGAGCGCATCATGCTCGACTTCTATCTCTACAATGTGGAGTTGAGCGAAGATGGGTATCGCGCCCATTACACAATCCAGGAAGAGGGGTCCGATGAGACGGTCGCCGAGCTCACGATGGATGAGTGGACGCCTGCCTTCGTAGAAGGACTCGACAGCGGCACCTACACGTTCACGCTCGAACTGCTCGACGAAAACGACGAGCGCGTGCCGGGCGACTTCAACTACACCGAACGCGAAGTCGAAGTGGAGCGGTAACTGCTGCCTTCACATATCGTTTGGGTTGCTTAGCCGCCTGCCTTCTTGCATTTGGAAGGCAGGCGGCTTTTCTCTGTGCTCGCTGTAACGCAAGACCACGCAAGCGGCACTACACGACGCGTGTTGCCCCTTCATCACTCGCGTTGTGTTGCCATGCTGTCTTCTCGTGCTGTGCTCGTCTCGGTTGCTGGGCTCCTTGCGAGCCTCGGCTTCTACCTGTTTGCTACCGAGGCTCCTTCTCCTGCGCCCAACCCCGCACTCCCGCTGGCCGATACGCCGTACGTATTGCACGACGACCTGTCGGACTACACCGACTTCATGATGTCGGGCGGGCCGCCTCCCGACGGCATCCCTGCCATCGACGATCCGCAGTTTGTCGATGCCGATGGTGCCGATCTCGACGACGGCGATATGATCATCGGATTCGTGCATAACGGCGAAGCGCGTGCGTATCCCCAGAACATCATGGTGCACCACGAAATCGTAAACGATGCTGTGGGCAGACTCAATGTGGCGGTTACGTATTGTCCACTAACCGCTACCGCACAGGGGTTTAAGCGGGGGGATACCACGCTGGGCGTATCCGGACAGCTGCTGAACAGCAACCTTGTGATGTTCGACCGCAACACCGAAAGCTACTTCTCGCAGATTGCAGCCACCGGCCTCACCGGCGATCATGCCAGCGCCACCCTCGACGAGGTCAACCTGATCTGGACGACCTGGGACCCGTGGCGCGCACAGCATCCCGAAACTCAGGTGCTAAGCGACGACACCGGCCACATGCGCAACTACAGCAACGACCCGTACGGACGTTACAACCCGCGCGGCGGCTACTACAATGCGCGCGAGGTCATCTTTCCGCTCATGCATGAGTCCGATGCGCATCATCCCAAAGACATGGTCGTGGGGGCCCGCACCGACGAAGAGAGCGTCCACTTCATGCTCGACACGCTGGAAGATGAGCGTGTGCTACGTGCCGACGGTTTCATAGCCGTGTACGATGAACGCTTCCATACCGGGCACATCTACGAGGCTGATGAGATGCCCGACGTTACCCCGACGGAAAACAACCGCTATGAGATCGACGGTGAATCCTACGCGCCCGATGCGCTGCCGCTCGACGCACTCGTATCGATAGAGGCGTTCTTCTTTGCCTGGAACGCGTTCTATCCAGATAGCAATACGGTATAGCGCTCTATCGGCTGGCTCTATCGGCGGGATACGAATCGGTTTGCCACAACACGCAGAGAGGTTGC
>NZ_JAWOAR010000240.1:0-9394 GCF_046498435.1 Longimonas sp.
GCTCGGCGGTGTCGACAAATGTTTCGGTGCCCAGCATGCGGTAGAGGCGATGCAGCACATAAATGGCCACGCCAGTGCCCGAGGGCCGGGCCCCGTCCGAGATCGCCTGCTGACGCACCAGCACGTCATCGGCGGTGTGGGGCGCGGTGTAGAATCCGCCGCGCTCTGTATCATCCGCAAAGTCGGCGCACAAGGTCTGGGCCAGCGCACGAGCCACTCCGAGCCAGCGGGTGTTGAGCGTAGCGTCGTACAGATCGAGCAGTCCCCACGCCAGGTAGGCATAATCGGCGAGCGTGGCCTCAATACCAGCTTCGCCATTGCGGTAGCGATGCCACAAACGTCCGTCGTCGCGCAGCATGGTATTGCACAGAAACGAGGCAACATTCTCCGCAACAGGCAGATACGACGCGTCAACGTGCTGTGCGGTGCGGGCAAGTCCAGCAAGAGCAAGCCCATTCCAGTCGGTTAGGATCTTATCATCGAGGAACGGGCGCGGGCGTTCGCTCCGCACCTTGAACAGCGTAGCGCGGGCGGTATCCATCTCGTGCTGCAGGGTATCGGACGTTGTGTCGAGTTGTTCGGCCAGCGCCCCCCAGCTGTCGGCGCGATGCAGCACGTTTTCGCCAGTGCGCTCGCCGGTCGCTTCCTCCTCGAAGTTACCCTGCTCCTGCATGCTATACACTGTTGCGAAACGCTCGGCAGTGTCGGCATCGAGATGATCGCGGATGGCGTCCAGCGTCCACGTGTAGAAGGCACCCTCGCGCGCTTCGCCTGTGTCGGGGTCTGCGCTGTCGGCATCTTCGGCAGAATAGAACGCCCCCGTGTCGTCCAAGAGGTCGCGTGTCAGGTAGGCAACCAGATCGTCGACGTGAGCATCCCACCCCGCGTCGGGGGCAATGCGATGCGCATCTGCCAGGGCCATAAGGAGCAGCCCCTGGTCGTAGAGCATTTTTTCGAAGTGCGGCAGCCGCCAGATGGCATCGGTGGCGTAGCGGTGCAGTCCGCCCCCCAAGTGATCGTTGATGCCGCCGCGCATCATAGGACGCAGCGTGGAGGTAGCCATATCGACCGCGTAGTCGGTTCCCGATGCCGCGCCGTAGGTGCTGAGGAAGAGCAGCGTGTGCGGCATGGGAAACTTAGGCGCGCCGCCAAATCCGCCATGCGTGGGATCAAACTGGCGGCTGAGCTGCTGCACGCCGTTCTGCAGCGTAGACGACGCTGGGACATCGCCCCGTGTGTCGGTATCGCTCTCTTGCTCCAGCAGGTCGATCATCTTGTCGGCCTCCTGCTCCAGCTTGTCGCGCTCTTGCGTCCATAGTGCCTCTACGCGCTCGGTCAGTTCCATGAGCCCGGTGCGGCCCATGCGCCCGTGCTTGGGCAGATAGGTAGCCGCATAGAAGGGGCGTTTTTCAGGAGTAAGCAGCACGTTGAGGGGCCAGCCGCCGTTACCCCGCATCATCTGACACACGCTCATGTAGAGCTGGTCGAGGTCGGGACGCTCCTCGCGGTCCATTTTGATGGGCACGAACACTTCGTTCAGGCGCGCGGCCACCTCGGCATCCTCAAACGACTCATGCGCCATCACATGGCACCAATGGCAGGTGGCGTATCCAATTGACAAGAACACGGGCTTGTCTTCAGCCTGCGCCTTCGCAAACGCCTCCTCGCCCCACGGGTACCAATCTACGGGGTTGTCTTTGTGCTGAAGCAGGTACGGACTACTGGATTCTGCGAGTTGGTTGGCCATAGCGGGGGCATAGAGTGCAAGAGAGCCGTTCGCAATACAGGATAGCGTGCCCTTTGTATCGAAGGGGCTTTCATGTGTGCCCGCGCTGCGTACCGTGCACACATCTGCCATTCTACGTTTTTCCTGCGTGTCTGCTTCATACAACGCATCAGACCACAACCTGAGCCATGGGAAGCACAATGTCGATGATGAGCATGAGCAGTTCTTGAATCCACTGAAGCAGATGTTCAATCAATGGTTGAGTCATAATAGAGTCGGAATGCGTTATAGCAAAACGGGTGATGCTGGATGCTCGACGGACGAGCATATTTGTGTACGCCGAACGGGGTCATTTGTACCGAACGCCGTTGGATTCTGCTGGGCTACAACGTGGTGTATGGTGTGCACATTTTCCAAACGGTTTTGGATGAACGGAAGATGCGCCTGACGGACGGTTATGATATCCAGTTGCCAAGAAAAAGTGTCGTGGAAATCATTCTGATAACGGTGTTGGTTAAGCTGCAAATGATCACGGGAGGTATCCAAGACGTGTTTGTTGTCTTCAATATGGAAACGCGTGGTCACCATGATACCTGCCGGAAGCCCGTTCTCAGATAACACAAAATGGCTCTTTATTGTGTTTGAAGACCAATTACGTTCTGCAGCGGTTTGAAAAAACGGCTCCGGTTGAGTGCCTACCACTGGTCCGGGAGAGGAACCTTACGGATATGCGTCAATAGATGCAATCCTTTTCGCTTGCCCTGCCTCTTGAAGCTGCCGTCTGTGACTGGTTCGCTGTTGTCATCGGCTCGTGCACATCTGGCTTCGCTACGTGAGCGGGCTTACGTTCCGTTCTCAAAGAGGCCGCGCAGCGTGCTTCTGGTGCTCGGCGATGGCCGGTGGGTTCCTGGCGTACGCATTGAAAGTGCATCGTACTCACTCAGTATTTCGGCGATAGGAAATGCCGTGACAACAGCCTATAGTTTGCGGTGCTTCGAAGAGGTTGCAGGGGTGATCGCATCAGCCCCGCTCTCCCCGGCTGATGAAGCCTATCTGCAAGTGCTTGATGGGTTTTCCGATGCGTTTCCACCGCGCACAAACGGCACCGACCTGACTTCGTACTGGCGCACCGCCCCGCCGAGCAGCCTCACCCCCCCCGTTGATCCCACGATGCCTGTACCTAACTCACCTGCTGAGGGCATTGCCGCAGCGCGTGAGGTAGCAGTGCATGCGCACATCCCAGAGTCGCGGTTTCCGGTAGGAGCCCTGCTCGTGCACGCCGCGCACACAGCCGTGCCGGGGGTCAATGTGGAACATCCCGACTGGACGCGTATCTTGTGTGCCGAGCGCAATGCCTTGAGCACAGCATATGCGTACGACCTCACTGAATGCACAGCGCTCTACCTTTCGTGTCCAAAGGCGCGCCACGGTTCGCCCTGTGGTGCATGCCGCCAGGTGCTGGCCGAACGCGCCCCCGATGCGATGCTGTATATGGATCGACATGCCGATTCCCCTGAGCGGAGCACGCCCGCGGCGCTCCTCCCAGCGTTCTTTAACAGCTCCGACCTCATTCCGGACTGACGCTGCTCGCTCGGCGTTTCCAGATTGGTTCGTTTCCACGTTTCGCCCTATGCCAACGCATGATCTTCCACATCAGCTTCTTCGTGCTCGGCCTGGTCATTCTCTACTTTGGAGCCGAGTGGATGGTGGGCGGCTCCTCGCGCCTGGCGCTCTACTTTGGCATCCAACCCATTGTGGTCGGGCTCACCATTGTAGCGCTGGGCACTTCGTTGCCCGAGTTTCTGGTGAACCTGTTTGCGGTCATCGCACGCGAGGATAGCATTGCCGTTGGCAATATCATCGGGTCCAACATCTCGAACATCGCCCTCATTCTGGGCACAGTGGCTGTACTTGCGCCTCTGCATATTGCACGCACAGTGCTGCATCGCGAGTACCTCATCATGATGGGGGTGATGCTGATGTTTTTAGGAGTGTCGGTCGACGGGGTCATTCAGCGTCATGACGGGCTGTTACTCGTTACGGGACTCGTTGCCTTCTTGAGCTACCTGTTCTACACCAGTAAAGAGCGTCCGAGCAGCCTGGTAGAGGACGAGTGGGCCGATGCTTCTCAAACAACTTCTTCGATCTCGCTGCCGTGGCAATCGGCCCGCATCGTCGTGGGTATGATTGGGCTCGGAGCGGGCGCTCACCTTATGGTGGAGAGCGCGGTTGCCATTGCAAAGATCTATGCGATTTCGGAAGTTGTCATTGGGCTTACCATCGTGGCCATTGGCACGAGTCTGCCCGAGTTGGCAGCCTCGGTCGTAGGAGCGGTAAAGCACGAAGACGGGCTCTCGATTGGCAATATCCTGGGAAGCAACATCCTGAATGTGCTCTTTGTAGTAGGGGCAGTGTCGAGCGTGCAGCCGCTTGCTGTAGAAGCAGAGTCGGTCCGCATCCACCTGCCGTTTATGTTGGCCGTGTGCGGTATGCTCTACGTGCTGGCTCGTCCCTCATTTCGACTGGGACGGGCAGGCGGCGTAGCGCTACTGCTTATCTTTGGCGGATACATGACGTATCTGCTGATGCCCTACCTGTAAGCCACTCCTCCTGCACATCGCTCCTTCAATTAGTGAGCGGTTGCCACGTCACGTGGTGCTGGTTAAGCCGGACCGTCGTTACGCACCAAAAGCGTGCATTCCCTTGGTTTTTAGTTTGTTGTAGATATTATTTATGCTCACGCTTAGCGTATCGGGATGGTGGCTGCTGCTCATCACCGCTGGGGCTATGGGCGGAGCGGCGTGGAGCTATGTCCGCACACAACCGGCACTACCGCCTGCCTGGCGGTGGGGACTTGGCACCCTGCGTGCTGCGTCGCTCTTCTTGATTGGAGTGCTGCTCCTGGAGCCGTTCTGGACGCGCGAACAGACCACCACGCATCCGCCTCAGCTGGGCGTGCTGCTCGATAACTCGCTTAGCATGCAACACACTGGGGTGGATACGACCGATGCCCCCGTATCCGACCAGATGGAGGCGCTCCTCGACACCTGGACCGACGCGCTCGACGCCTCGCCCCGGGTCTATCCCTTTGACACCCGCCTGAGCCCGGAAACAACCCCGACATACGACGCGCCCCGCACCAATATCACCGCAGCGCTTCGGGAGGGACTTCAGCAGCACATGCCGCATACCGACGTCCCTTTAAACGCGCTGGCCCTGATCTCCGACGGGCAGCATAATAGCGGCGCGCTCCCCATTGAGCTGGCTGAAAACGCCGGCGTGCCTATCTACCCAGTTGTTGTGGGCGATACGCTTCCACAGCGCGATGTGCAGGTTCGGCGCGTGCGCACCAACGACCGCGGCTACGTCGACACGCCTCATCCCGTAGAGGCTCGCATTCGTAGCATCGAGGCTGAGGGCGAATCCGTCACCGTAACGCTGAGCCGCGATGGCACGACGCTTGACACCGAGGAGATTACCCTTCCCGAAGGCACCGCCGACCAGCCCGTGTCGCTCAGTTACACACCCGAGGAATCCGGAACGCATACGCTCACTGTGCGCGTGAGCGATCTGCCTGACCAGGCGACCAGCGCGACCAACACGCAGTCGGCCACGGTGCGCATTGAAGACCGGGCCCGCACAGCCTGGATTGTGGCAGGGTCGGCCTTTCCAGATGTGGGGGCGCTGCGCCGTCTGCTGAGTGCGAATCCCGAATGGGACGTCTCGGCCACCGTGGTCTCACAGCAAGGGCAGCTGCTGACTCCTCTCTCTGATGCCGAAGGACCTCCCGATGTGCTGCTGCTTGCGGGTTTCCCCACGGCCGATACCCCTGCCGAAGTGCTCGATGAGATCAGCGATTGGGCCAATACGCAGCCCTTGCTTGTCTTCGCGGGGCCGCAGGTGGATGCCGAACGGCTCGACGCGCTCGCAGGAGATCGGCTGCCTGCGACGCTAACAGACGCATCGGCTACGGAGACGCGCGTGGTGCCGGAGGCGCGTGCTCAAAACCATCCGGCATGGACTGGACTCGACGATGCCGGGGCGTGGGAGCAGTTGCCCCCCGTGCTTAATACGCCCTCTGCCGATGCGCGCCCTGACGCCGAGGTGCTCGCGGCCACTGAAAGCGGCCCCCCGTTTGTGCAGACCTTACAGCGCGACCGGCAGCGCGCAGCTCTTGTGAGTGGATACGGCACCTGGCGCTGGACGACCCTGCCTCCCTCACGCGCCGATGCTTCGAGGCTTTGGCCTACCCTCGTTACCAACCTTGCACGCTGGGCCAGCACCGATCTCGACACGCCCGTCCGCATTCGCCCCGACGCCTCCGTGTTTGCGGGTACCGAACCGGTTACCTTCTCGGGACGCGTATTTGACGGACGCGGTGAACCGGTCACTGAAGCCACGGTGGCGCTTACCATTACCAACGACGACGGCGAAGACTTGCCGTACACGATGCGCCATGCCGGGGGCGGGCAGTATCGGTTGGATGCGGGAGCCTTGCCAGCCGGGTCGTACACCTATTCGGCCACCGCCACACGCGGCGATAACGACCTGGGGACCGATGCGGGGTCGTTTGAGGTCGATACCCCCAACATCGAACGTCAGGCTACACGTGCTAACCTGGAACTGATGACCCAGCTGGCCGACCGCACCGGCGGCGAGGTGCTCTTCTTAGACGAAGCCGATGCGTTGCCTGAGCGGGTGCAAGCGCATCCGTCCTTTACCCCCACCGAGCGCACCGAGCGCACCGACTGGGCCCTGGCTCATGCCTGGCCGCTGTTGGTTGTGGTGCTGGGTCTGCTTAGCACCGAATGGTTTCTGCGAAAGCGCCAAGGACTGGCATAGCCGCACCGCTGGTATAGCCACACGGTCGTAACGCCTCCCCCCACTTGAATCTCTATGGCGGGGCTACCGGTGTAACACGTTCGCATAGCAAACACGCCACAGTCGCTATCTGCTCAACCGCCTGCCCTCGTATATGTCTTCTTGGATCCCCACAGCCCCGTCTCACCTGCCTGATGTGCTGCGTGATGTACTGGAAGAGGAGGCCAGTCTTGCTGCCTTGCTCATTGGAATCCGCCGCCACCTGCATCGCAACCCGGAGGTGGGCATGAAGGAGCATGCTACCAGTCGCTTCATCCGCAAGACACTGATGGCGTACGGTCTAAATGTACGGGGTCCCATTGCAGGCACCGGGCAGTTCGTCGATATTGGACCCAAGGATCCGACGCGTCCTATGGTGGCGTATCGCGCAGACATTGACGCGCTCCCGACACAAGACCAGAAGGAAGCCCCGTACCGCTCGCAGCGCCAGGACGTGGCGCATCTGTGTGGGCACGATGCGCACACCGCCATGGGCATTGGCGTGGCGCTGATGCTGCGACGCCGTGAAGAAGAATTGCCGGGCCGCGTGCGCGTGTTCTTCCAGCCGAATGAAGAAGGCCTGCCCAGCGGCGCTCCCCTCATGATCGACGGGGGCGTGCTCGATGGCGTAGGAGCCGTGTACGCCGTACACGTAGACCCACACCTGTCAGTAGGCCGCTACGGACTCATCGCTGGGGCGGCTACAGCATCGTCGGATCGATTCGATGTATATGTACGCCAGGACGGCAGTGGGCACTCTGCACGTCCGCATGAAGGCATCGACACGGTGTGGGTGGCGCATCAGCTCATGAACGCGTACTACCAGCTCGCGGGTCGCATTACCGACACCCGCAACCCCGCTGTGCTTACCGTATGCCGCCAGGGCGGCAGCGAAGCCCACAACGTCATTCCCGAATGTGCCTCGTTCGGCGGCACACTGCGCACCACCCAGCCCGACGACCGCGCTACGCTTCGCGACCAGATGCACGAACTGGCAGCGCTGTGGGAAAAGCAGTCGGGTGCTGAGATCGAACTCGATTTTGAAGACGGCTCGCCGCCGGTCATGAACGATGCCATACTCATTGCGCACGCCGGCGACACGATTGCCGATCTGTTTGGGCCGCAAGCTGTGTATCGCATCCCCCAAAACAGCATGGGCGGCGAAGACTTCGCCCACTATCTGAAGCATGTGCCCGGGGCCTTCTTGCGCGTAGGAACCGCCTCGGGACCGCAAACGGAGTACCCGCTGCATCATCAACGTTTTGATCTCGACGAATCGGCCCTTGTGCCCACCACAGAGCTTATGCAGACCATTCTGGTGCGCCATCTGGAGCGCGACCTCTCGAAAGACCGCGAGCCGACCCAGGCTCCAGGCGTTCGTGTGGCATAGTCGCTTGCAGATTTCGTGAACCAGCCGTATCTTTGGGGAGAGCGTCTCTTTATGCAGTAGCGCTGCGCCTCAAAATTCCTTTCTGATACGGCTCTGTTCTCATGCATTGTATTAATTGTATTAAGCGTACCGGTCTCGGGGAGCCCGCTGTATGTAGCCACCTATGTCGCATCGTAGCAAGCGTCAGTCTCTTTCTATGGATATGCGGGGGAGCCCTTCACCCCGCCTGGGCCCAGGCCCCCCCCGATGTGATTCTCAACGAGATCATGTACGCGCCGCAGCCCAGCCAAAACGAATATATCGAGCTGTATAACCGGTCGGATACAATGGTCGATCTGGGCGAACTGGAGTATGCAAACGGTCATCGCGAGTTTACGCCCGTAGCCGAGGGTTCGCCCCCCCTTGCTCCGGGCGAATACGTGGTGCTGGTGCGCACGCCCGAACAGTTCGAGGCGCGGTTTCCGGACGTGCCGTATCAGGCGCCAGAAGGATTCCGCGCGCTGCGCAACAGCGGCGATACGGTGCTCTTGCGCTACGGTGATGTTATCATCGATGAGGTGACGTACAGCCCCAGCTGGAGCACACGCGACGATGCCGCCCTGGAGCGTGTCGAGCCCAATGCGCCCACCGATGCCGCGTTCAACTGGCAAAGCGCAACAGCATCTGCTGGGGGAACCCCGGGCGCCGAAAACAGCGTGTTTATCCCCGACAACACACCGCCCGAGCCGGTATTTGCACAGGTGGATGCAGATCGGCTACGCATCACCCTAACCTTTAACGAGCCCCTGAACCCCGCCTCACTATCCGACGCCTCGTTTTCTGGGCCCGAACAGGCTCCCCTATCTATCACCCTGGATGCGGCGCAGACGCTGCACCTGACGTACACCGACCCACTTCGGGCAGAAACGCTCACGATACGTGACGTGCGCGACTGGCGCGGCAACCCAACCGAGGCTACGCTGCCGCTGTCGTACGTCCCCGACCGCGGAGACCTGGTGGTGAGTGAAATCATGTACCGCCCGCTCAGCGACGACTTCGACGACCGGCCCAACCAGCCCGAATATTTCGAGGTTGTCAATTCCACCGAGCGGTGGATCTCGCTGCAAGGACTGTTCACCACCAACCGTCCCCGCGACACCGGTGAAGCCGACACCCTCGATTTGCGCATTGGGAGGCAGCACGTAGCGCCCAACGAGGGCTACGCGGTCGTATACGCAGAACCGCAGTCCGATGACAGCACCGCCGCCACGCTTAATGAAGCATTCCCCACACAAGACCTCGCAGTTCCAGATGGCCCCGCCGTGATTGCGGTGCCGCGTTCGCGTCTTGGGCTGCGCGTGCAAGCAGATCGCTTGCGCTTGCACCGTGCCGATGGCGAGCCGGTGGCCACCGTTGATTACGATCCCGACTGGCACGCA
>NZ_JAWOAR010000029.1:0-12379 GCF_046498435.1 Longimonas sp.
CCGTTCTGATAGTAGAGCGACTTGACGCCCTTGCGCCACGCCTCAATATACAGCGCGTTAATGTCCTTCACCGGCACCGACCCGGGGTCAATCGCCAGGTTCAGCGACTGCGACTGGTGGATGTGCTGCTGCCGACTGGCCGCCTGGTTGATGATCGTCATCTGCCCGATCTCGCTGAACGTCTTGAACACGTCTTTCTCGTGCTCCGACAGGATGTCGAGGTGCTGCACCGATCCATCGCGCAGGGCAATCTTCTCCCACATATCGTCAGTATCAGCGCCCTTCTCGGCCAGCAACTCCTTCAGGTACGGGTTTTTGTACGTCACCTTCATCTTGGCCCGATCTTGCACAAAGTAATTGCTCTTGATCGGCTCAATCGAGGGGCTGACCTGCCCCAGAATGAAGCTGCTCGATTTCGTGGGCGCCACCGCCATGGTTGTGGTATTGCGACGTCCGTAGCCTTCGAGCACCTCCGGCTCCCCAAAGCGATCGGCCAGTTCACGCGATGCTGCATACGAGCGCTCCTTGATGGTCTTGGCCACCTCGGCCCCGGTCATGTTGGCCTCGGTAGATTCGAAGGGAATCATGTTGTCTTGCAGGTACGAGTGCCAGCCCAGCATGCCGATGCCAACAGCCCGGTGACGCTTGGCAAACCGCACAGCGCGCTCCATGTGCTTAATGCCGGACGCGCGGTCGATGAACTCCTGCATCACTGCATCCAGGAAGAAGGTGAGCGTCTCCACCGCATCGGTCTCCTTCCACTCGTCGTAGTGCAGCACATTCATCGAGGACAGGCAGCAGACGAAGCTCTCCTTGGCGTTGGAGGGAAGTGCTATCTCACTGCAAAGGTTACTCGCCTTTATCTCGTAGCCCTTGTCTTTATAGACCTGCGGCTTGTTGTTGTTGACGTTGCCCCGAAACAAGATGTACGGGATGCCCAGGTTCATGCGGGCCTCGATGACCTTGGCCCAGAGCGCGCGCTTTTCAGCATCGCCATCGATCATCTGCTGCATCCAGTCGTCGCCCACGACTACGCCGTAGTACATGGTCTGGATGGTGTCGCCTTCGGTCTGAATCTGCAGCCACTCTTCCACATCGGGATGTTCGATGTCGATGTAGCCTGCAAAGTGGCCGCGGCGCGTTTCGCCCTGACTGACCACGTTGATGATTTTGTCGAAGAGCTGTGCAAACGGGTAGGTGCCGTTCGACGTGCCGTTGTTGGTGATCTCGGAGCCGCGCGGACGAATGTCGCCGAAGTAGCCGCTGGTGCCGCCGCCGACTTTCGTCATCATGCCGACCTCGGCATGCGTATCGAGGATGGCCTCCATCGAGTCCCCAATGTAGGAGCCGAAGCAGCTAATGGGCAGGCCGCGGTCGAGTCCGAAGTTGGCCCACACGGGCGAGGCGAGCGAGTAGTAGCCGCGGCTCATGTAGTCGAAGAAACGGTCACCGAATCCGGGCATGCCGAGCAGTTCCTCGGCGCGGTTGGCGATGGCGCGCACGCGCTCCTCTGGGCCGGTATCATCGAGCAGGTAGCCACGGCGCAAGAAGGTGCGCGCTTCGTCGTTGAGCCAGTCGAAGGGCGCGCGTTTCGGGCGAACTTTGGTTGTTGGCATAAGCACAGAGTAGGGTAAAACGATAGAGGCATACGAGGATGGTACGATGCAGCCGGGAAGGCATCATACCTGCGCATCCCCCTGAATGAGACGTTGAGGGATGCGAAAAAGGACGCGTGTGGGCGGAGACGGAGCCAGGCGCTAAAAGAGATCGTCTCCGCTGACGCTCTGAGTCATTTTGGAGTAGCTGGTGCCGCGCTTCGAGAAGAAGTCGTTGCCTTTGGTGAGCAAGATCTCTTCGTAAAACCAGCGTGTTTCGGCGAGCCGATCGTCGTCCACATCGAAGATGGGGGCTACATCTACGTAATCGAGTGAGGCGTTGAACTTGTCACGCAAGAACGCATCTATGACCGGACGCGGCAGGAAGTCGAGCTCGCCTTCTTCGAAGATCCAGTCGAGCACCTTCTGTTCGGCGTCGTAGGCCTTTTGGCAGGCCTCCACCACGCGGGCTTCGAACTTGGTGCCGAACCACTCGGGGTACTCCTCGCGCATCACGCCGATGAGCTCTACCCCAAAAAGGCCGTGGATCTGCTCCTCTTTCGAGGTGGCCTCAACCGCGTTGGCCACGCCCTTAAAGCGCTTCTCGTACTTGTCGAACGAGAGCATGATGAGGAACTGGCTGAACAGGCTCACATGCTCAATAAAGATACTGAAGAGCAAGATGGAGAGCGCAAAGTCGCGCTTGTCAGCGCTGTCGGCGGCCTGCAAGGTGTCTTCGAGATACGCAATGCGATCACGCAACGCCGGAATCTCTTCGACCTGTTCAAAGGCGTCGTTGAGCCCGAGCAGTTCCAGCAGGTGCGAATAAGCATCGAGATGGCGGACCTCCGACTCGGCAAACGTCATACCCACCGCGCCCACCTCGGGGACGGGCAGGCGCTTGTAGATGTCGGCCCAGAACGTCTTGACCGATACCTCGATCTGCGCAATGGCGAGCATGGTACGGGTAATAACACTGCGCTCGGCATCGGTACAGTTGACGTGGAAGTCCTGGATATCGCCCTCAAAGTTAAACTCATCGTGCACCCAGTACGACTGGCGGATCGCAGTCTTGAACTTGAGCAGGTGCGGATACTGGTAGGGCTTCAGGTTGACGCGCTTTTCGAACAAGGGCATACAGACAGGGGCAAGCGAAAAGTGAGCAGAGGCTTCGGGGACGGCAAGGCACACGCGCCGTTCAGAGGTGGCAGAGTACCTCCCAGCAAGAATATTAAGGAGAGACCACGACAAGTGCGAAGCGGCTACGTGTCGTAGAAGCGTGCCACTCCGCACGCGTAGTCTCTCGTTCGTACAGCATACCTATGCGCCCGCGGCAAACACAGTTTAGCATGCCGTGGAGGAGCCGTTCGGCGTAGGCAGGCAGGCACGAAAAACAACAGGAGGTACGACCACTCTTCAGGACGCGTGAAGAGGCTGTATCAATGAGCACAGTATCCGATCGAAGGATGCAGGAGGGCATTCGGACTCTTACCGCTGCGCGCCAGCGCCGGATTTCCGCCGGGCTTCCCCCATCGGGTTTCGTGCGCTGGTGCAAGCAGTCGGTTGGCACGAAACTGCGGTGCTGAATATGCACCGCACTGCATCAGAAGGACTATACTATGTACGAGGCGACATCAACAGATTCAAGCATATCGGAGATCACACTTGTAACTTCTGGGATGTACCGCATGCAGACCGCAGGCTGCGTGTCACCTTCGGATCTGCATAGTAAAGGTACGCCGCTCGCATGTTGCACGAATCTGTGACGCATTGAGGCCCTTTCTGGACTGAACCCTATCTGCGGCGCGGGATTCAATGGAATAAATAGAAGCTATCGGCCTGTGCGGGGCATGGGCGCTATCATGAAAACACTATCATGAAAAATATCGATGAGACAGTGCAGGGGGCGGTCCGGCGTCTGGAGATTCGGGCGCGCCACCGTGTCGAAGCGCTGTTTGGTGGGGCCTACCGCTCGGCCTTCAAGGGGCGCGGCCTGGAGTTTGCCGAGGTGCGTCCGTACCAGCGGGGCGATGACGTGCGTGCTATCGACTGGAACGTGTCGGCGCGTATGGACGACACGTATGTGAAGGTGTTCGAGGAGGAGCGGGAGCAGACGGTCATCGTCGCAGTCGATGTGTCGGCCTCGCAGGCGTTTGGCACAGGCCCGGCCCCCAAGCGCACGGTAGCCACCGAGGCCGCCGCCCTGGTGGCGTTTAGCGCGCTGCACCACCAGGATGCTGTGGGCCTGCTGCTGTTCACCGATCAGATCGAGGTGCAGCGCCCCCCACGCAACACACGGCGCCACGTGCTGCACAGCCTGCGCACCCTGCTTAGCCACACGCCCGCCTCGCGCCAAACCGACCTGCGCGTACCGCTGCGCTACCTGCTGCATAGCCTTTCGCACCCGGCCACGGTGCTGCTGATTAGCGATTTCATGGACGATGGCTACGCGCCTCTGCTTCGCGGCGCCGCCCGCCGGCATGACCTGATCGGTGTGCACGTGCACGATCCGGACGAAGCAACGCTGCCTGCTGGCGGACTCCTCCCGCTCACCGATGCCGAAACGGGCACCACCCGCCTGGTCGATGCGCGCGATCCGGCCATGCGTCGTGCCATAGCGCAGGCCGCCCAGGAGCGTCAGGCGCGCACAGCCTCCACGCTCCGCCAGGCCCAGGCGGGCTACCTGCCGCTCCCCACCACGGGCGATACCGCCGAAGCGCTCATCCGCTTCTTTCAGCGCCGCATCCATGCCCGCTCGTAACCGTTTGCCTTCGCCTCCCCCTGCATGACTCGCACGCGCTGTTGGCTTTTGGTGCTGATTGGACTGCTGGCCCTGCTGCCGCCTGTAAGCCAGGCCCAGCGGGTTCAGGTGGAGGCGTATGTGGAGGCCGACAGCCTGCGTATCGGCGAGCAAACCACGCTCTGGATGGTTGTGGAGCACTCGTTTCAGTCGGAGGTGTCGTTTCCCGAGGCGGATACCGGACCCACGCTCTTTGGCGACCTGGAGGTGCTGGAGCGCGGCACGCCCGCGTATCAGTATATGGGGGCTGCCCGTTCAGGTGGACGCATCGACAGTGTGGGCTACACCGTAACTACGTTTGCCCTCGACGAGGCCGAAGTGCCTGCGCTGCCCGCCTGGGTCGTGACGGGCGAGGACACGACGATCGCCGGGTCTGATGCCTTCACAGTGCCGGTGCCCAGCGTGCTACCGTCCGACACCACCACCGCCATGCAGCCGCTGATGCCGCCTGTGCCGTTTCCGTACACGTGGCACCGCTGGGTTGCGCTATCGGGACTCGCGCTGGCGCTGCTGGCGCTTGGGCTGTGGGGCTATTGGCGGTACCGGCGTCGGGGGGAGGCGGAGGATACGGCTGCGCACAACGAGGCCGCCACCATCTATGAAGCTACCTGCACTACACTCGGCTCGCTTGCACCGCCCGAAGCCAATGCCCAGGCCAAAGCATTCTACACCACGCTCACGCAGGCACTGCGGACGTACCTGGCCGAGCGGCTGCGCATTCCGGCGCATGAGCGCACCTCGGCAGAGGTCGTACGTGCGTTGCAGGAGCATCCGCAGGTGCCCAAAAAAGCAGCCGGGCGCATTCAGGCGGTGCTGGAGTTGGCCGATCTTGCCAAGTTTGCCGACACCTATCCCGATGCCACCGCCAATCGCACCGCGCTTCAGGAAACGAAACAGGCGGTTGATGCGATAGAACATGCCCTGCGCCCCCCGGCTGCATCATCTGTCGACGCCCCGCCCCGCGCATCGACACCGTCCCATGCCGACCGCGCGGCCCCTGATGCTGCATCTGAATAGGCGGGTCCTCGCTGCGCTTCGCATCCCCCTAAACTGAACCCGATGCATTTATGACATCTGTGTCTGCGAAACTGGTCGATGCGCTGGCCGCTGCCGAAACGGTTGTGGTGCTTACCGGCGCGGGGGCCAGTGCCGAAAGCGGCATCGCCACCTTCCGCGATCCGGATGGGCTGTGGGAGCAGTTTAGTCCGGAAGAGCTCGCCAACGTGGAGGCGTTCCTCGACAACCCGACGCTTGTGCAGGGCTGGTATCGCTACCGGCAGGTGGCGATCGAAGAGGCGGCCCCGAACGCGGGGCACCGCGCCCTAACGCGGCTGGAGCAGCTTGTGCCCCGGTTTGCATGCATCACGCAGAACGTAGACAACCTGCATCAGGAGGCAGGCACCGAACGTGTGATTGAACTGCATGGCAACATCATTCGCAGCTACTGCATCGACTGTGGCGAACCGCATACGCTGGACGCGTCGGTCGCTGCGGACGACGACCCCGAGCCAGTGCGCTGCGACGAGTGCGGCGGGCTCATCCGGCCCGATGTGGTCTGGTTTGGCGAGCGGCTGCCGCCCGACGCCATCGCTTCCGCCAATGCCTGGGCCCGCGATGCTGATGTGTTCCTGTGCGTGGGTACCAGCGCCGTTGTTTTTCCCGCTGCCGACCTGCCGCTGGAGGCGCTCGACCATGGCGCGTACCTGGCGGATGTAAATCCCGACACGAGTGCCGTTTCGGGCAAGGCACAGGTGCACCTGCAGGCGCCTGCAGGCGAGGCGCTCCCGGCGCTCGTTGAGGCCGTAGCCGCCCGCATCAACCCCGAGGCGGCATGACGTTCGCGTATCCATGGGTGCTGTGGGGACTGGCGGCGCTGCCGTTGTGGGCGGTGTGGCGCTGGTGGCACGGGGCCACCGATGCAGGGGTGGGCGTCCCCACGCTGGCAGACATGCCGGTGCGCGTATCGTGGCGCGTGTGGATTCGTCGGGCACTGCCGCTGGTGCGAGGCGCCGCCCTGGCGCTTATCATCGTAGCCTTGGCGCGTCCGCAGCAGCACGACGTAGTGCAGGTCGACACCACCGAAGGGATCGACCTGGTGCTTGCGCTGGATGCCTCCACCTCAATGCGCACCGCCGACTTCCCGCCGAACCGGTTCGAGGCAGCCCGCTCCGTGGCCATCGACTTTGTGGAGGGGCGGCCCAACGACCGCATGGGGCTGGTGGTTTTTGCCGGGCGCGCCTTTACGCAAGCGCCGCTTACCACCGACCGTGCGTTCCTGGCCGATGCCATTGAGGCGCTGCGGCTGGGGCAGTTCGAGCGCGGCACAGCCATCGGCGCGGCACTGGCCACGTCGATCAACCGGCTGCGCGATTCGGAGGTGCCCAGCCGCGTCGTGGTCTTGCTTACCGATGGGCAGAACAACCGCGGCTCCATCGACCCGCTAACCGCTGCCGAGATTGCGCGCGCACTCGGCATCCGCGTTTACACGATTGGCGTAGGGGCCTTCGAAGACGCGCCCTTCGAGCCCGACGCCGATGCCGAATCTGACGACGAAGTCGACGAATCCACCCTAACTGCGATGGCCGAACGCACCGGCGGGCAGTACTTTCGGGCGTCGGATACCGACGCGCTCCGCACCATCTACGACCAGATTAGCGCCATGGAGCAGGGCGAGATTGAGACGACCACCTACACGGATGTGAGTGAACGCTACGCTGGGTTTGCCGGAGCCGCGCTGCTTCTGGTGCTTCTGCATACGCTGCTGCGCACCACCGTAGCACGTCGCGTGCCTTGAGGGCATTGCCTGCCCGCTGATTTTCCTACTCATCCCCCTAACCCCCAACGTGCCATGATTGACCTTGTAGACATTGGAATCGACGACGCGCTCGCATTTCGCGTGGACGGTTCGATTACGAAAGACGAGATGACGACGGTGCTCACCCATGCCCGCGAAAAAGTGGAGGCGCACGGCACCATCGTGCTCTTTGAGCAGATCGACTCGTTTGGAAGCATAGAGATGGGCGCGCTCGTGGAGGAGTTCAAGTACCTGTTCGAGATCGGCATTTCCAACATCCGGAAAGCCGCAGTCCTGACCGACAAGAAGTGGGTTACCAAGGTGGTGGCCCTCGAAGACAAGGTGTTTAGGACTATCGATATGAAGTGCTTCCCCATCAGCGAGCGCGAGGCAGCCATCGCGTTTCTGCGGGAGGCGTAGTGCTCTGTCAACCCTCATTTTGATGGTTGCCCTGGCATCATCCCCCAACGAAGCCTGTCATGGTGAGCGCAGTCGAACCATCTCCCGCTCGGTTGGCGGGTGCCTGGCGGGTGAGAGGTTGTGCCAGGCGTGTGGGAGATCTTTATTCACTGCGTTCATCAGTCGCTTCGCTCGTGTCAGGACTCCGCTTCGCTCCGCTCAAGATGACAGCATGCGAACGGGGACCTTACAACCCAAAGATTGACCTGTGACAAAGCAGTAGTGCTGTGTCATACGTCATTCTGTGGGTTAAACCAAGATGGATACGCGTGCTGTGCCGTCCGGAAAAGTTCCTGCTAAACACCAAGGAGATGGTTCGACTGCGCTCACCATGACAGGCTTCGTGGGGGCTGATTGCAGGACAACCATCAAAATGAGGGTTGACACAGCAGTAGTGCTCTGTCAATGGCCATTCTGTAGGTTGAACCAAGATGCTTACGGGACGTGAATGCGATCCTCAAACGGCGAATGGATTACTTCGTGCGCCGCTTCGCTCGGCTCCAGATCAGCTCCGACGGCTGTCGGGATTGTCCGGGATGACAGGGCCATGGGGAGCTGTACGCCTCCTGGACCCATGGCACAACGCGTTCTTAGAGTACTGGCATCAGAACGCAGATTTGCATCGGGCCACGTTACGCTGGCGAGATCGTCGGGTCTGTATATGGCCCGCGTATCCCTGACTGGCTGTCTCAATCTGTGCGATGAATCGACCCCGTGCCTCCGCCCCGCAGGCCTTTCTCTACACCGTGCAAGGAACGCGCGTCGCCGTTACCCTGCACGAACCGGACGATGCACTGGCCGAGCGTGTCCCTGAAGCATTTGTGCAAGACCTCTGGGCCCAGCAGTATCTTGACCCCGACCGCTGCTGCACGGCAACCGGAACGCCGGTGCAGGTTCTTGATCCTGGCACGCTAAACACCGATGCGGGTCCGGACTTTCGGGATGCGCACCTACGCATTGGCGATGTGACCTGGCATGGCGATGTCGAGGTGCATAACCAATCGCACGGCTGGCGTGCACACAAGCATCACCAGGATGCCCGCTACAATAGCGTGGTGCTACACGTAACCCTGGCTTCGGATATGTGGACGGGGCGCTTGAAGCGGGCCGACGGCTCGCCCCTGCCCGAACTGGTGCTCACGCGGGCGCTGAACAAGCCCATCCGTACGGCGCTGCATCGCTTTCTTACGCGTGCCGACACACCCATCTTGTGTGCATCGCAGTGGGATCAGGTGGAGGCGTCGCTGCGCACGTCTTGGATGCGTGAACTGGGGCATGCGCGCTTGTGTCGCAAAGCCGAGGCGCTAACGTCTCCGTGGGACGAGGCCCTGTTTGAGCGGCTTTGCGCCGGAATGGGCTACGCCAAGAACGACGAGCCCATGAGCGACCTGGCGGCCCGGTGTCCGCTCTCGCTGCTGCGCTCCTTGCCCGATGCTGCAGCTATTGAGGCTGTGCTCCTGGGCTGGGCCGGGCTGCTGCCTGAACCTGCCACGCTTGTCGAGACCGACCGCGCTACTGCCGACTATGCCATGCGCCTGCGCGACCGCTTTCGGCGGGTGCAATACCATCATTCATCCGCCCCACTGCCCCGTGAACGATGGACGTTCTTTCGCCTCCGCCCAAACAATTTCCCTCCGCTGCGGCTGGCTCAGATCGCCCAATGGATTGCTCCTGGCGGCTGGCTGCGCGATGATCCGCTGGCTGCTCTGCGCACCGCTGTTCGCTCTGCCAATCCGCATGCCGCCTTGCAAGACCTGCTGGCCAGCACGCCGGGCTCGTTTTGGACTACACATCGACGCCTCGATCGCACCTCGAAGTCCTATGACCCAACGCTCGGCACCAGCCGCCGCGATACGTTGATCTTGAATGCACTTGTGCCTGTGCTTCTGCGTCTTGCAGAGGACGATGCAGCCCTTCAGGAGTCAGTACACGCCTTGCTACGCGATCTGCCAGCCTCATCCGACCGCGTCACACGAATATTTCGGGATCTGGGTACGACGCCCTCCGATGCGCTGGAGGCTCAGGGGGCGCACCGGCTCTATCGCTCGTTCTGCACCGCGGGCCGCTGCATGCAGTGTGCCATCGGGCAAGCCCTTCTCACAGGCAACTCGTAGCGGCGATAAGCGATTAGGAAAGGGAGGTCGACGGTCATGGCTCTGAGTTTATGCAACGGGAGGCTGTAGCTATTGGAGCAAAAGCGATCGTCAGTCCTCTGGCCCACGCATCCACTCGGTTTTTTCTTAACACCTTGTTTCGATTATGCTAATCCGCATTGTACGTCTGACGCTGGCCCCCAGCCGCGTTGCCGAGTTTCATGCCCACTTTCAAGAGGTGGCGCCACGTATTCGCCAGGTTGAGGGATGCAGGCACCTGGAGCTATGGACGGATGCGACGTATCCGAACGTGGTGATTACACACAGCCACTGGACCAATGACGACGCGTTGCAGGCGTATCGGCATAGCGAGGTGTTTCGGACAGCTTGGAGCGCCGTAAAGCCGCTATTTGCCGCGCGCCCCGAAGCCTTTAGCGCCACCGTAGCGCATCCCGCATCTGCTATTGCAGCCGCCCAGTCGTCGGCATAAGACAGCCCGCTACAGGGAGCCGTCCAGCGCGGCACTCATTGAGGGGCGCGACGCGTTTTTCATCTGACGATATTCGTACGGCTCGGTATACGAGGCGGCTTCAGGCACCACACGGGTAGGCACATCGCCATCGGTTACGGTTGCGTACACGCGCTCGGTCACCATACGATAGTGATTGGTCATCACGCGCTGCTCCGTAATGAGGGTGCCGTAGTTCCGGTGGAGCGTACGATAGTCGGTATCCGCGTTCAGCGCTTCGACGATGCCTTCGTGGGTTTCGAGGGTTTCGCGATGCCTATCGATCAGATTGGCGTAGCGCTCGGCCAGAGGCTCCAGCGCCTCATTGTTGGCAACGGCTTCTTGCAGCGCCTCCAACTCGCCCTCGGCGCGTGTTAGGTCGTCAGCAAAGCGGTCGTTGGCCTGCTTCATCTGGGCATGGGTGCGCGCCTCCGAGTCGTAGCCCCCGTAGGTGCGACATCCGGTAACAAGAAGCATGAGCGCCAGAAAGCCAAGAAGCGGAGCAGGTGCGCGAAGGGTCATAGCAAGCATAGGAAGCACATCGTGAAAAGCGGCGACATAATCAGGGCATATATCATACACATGCCACGGCCACGCTGTCGAGCCGCCCGGAAGGTTTCAGCGTGTTTTTCACGGTTCCGCGTTTCCCCGCTGCATGTTGCTTCACGCAGGATCGGCGGCGGCGTTTACACGACGAAACCGCGTATAGACATACGGGCGCGGCGCTCCGCTGGGTTGGTGGTACGTGTGGTTAAGGCTTTGCTCCATCTCAAAATCAGGGCCAAGCAGATTGCTGATCATGCTCGCATCGTAGTTGCGCACATCGAGCCCACTGCACCGGGTGGCCCCGTCGAGCGCAAAGGCTGCAATGATCACGTATCCACCCGGCTTTACCACCGACCGGAGGGACTGCACGTACGCGGCCCGGTCCGCCGCATCCGTCAAGAAGTGGAGCACGGCCCGGTCGTGCCACACATCGACCGGATCGACCGACGCAAGCGTGTCGGGATCCGTCAGGTCGCCTACGATCCACTGCACGGGCGCATCCTCTTCCGGAGCGAGACGTGCTTGCAGCCGCTGAAGCGCGACCTCGCTAATGTCAACCGCTACGAGATCGGCGTATCCGCGGTCGATCAGCGCGTCAATGAGCGTGGTTGCTCCCGAGCCTGCATCCAGGATGCGGGCGGAGGTAGGAAGATCGCATTCGGTAATGAGATCAAGCGACGGTCCAGGAGCCTCTTCGTACCATCCAAGCTGATTGGTGGGCGTGTCCTTGTACGTGGCGTTCCAGTGGGCTTGTCGTTTTTTGCGGGACGGCATACAGGTAGTTTAATAGAACATGATGTCATGAATGCATACTTGTTGCTACAAGCAGGTGGTATCTGCGCATCTGGTATGCAGTTTCACTACGGACGGTAGCAGTTGTTTTTCATTCCGGTATCGATCCCGGAATCCGAAACTGCATGCCCAAAGCGCCCTGCACAAGCGTGCGCGTTTGGCAGAACGGGTCGAACCCGTCGTCTGCACAGGTGCCAAACTTGGGACGCTGGAGTCCGATCTGCGCCGACAGGGCGATGATGTCTGTAATGGGGTAGTGCACCTCGCCGCCCAGCGCAATGCCCAGATTCGTACTGCCCGGATCAATTGGATTGAGCGTGCGGTCGCTATTCTCAGCATTGATCGACACATCGACCGATGGGGAGGTGATCAGGAAATAGAGTTTCGGCTGCACCGTAGCACCGGGCGCGGTCAGCCGTAGCGCTGTGCCCACGCCGTAGGTTGTAAGGCGCGCATCCACGCTGAACGGCTCGGGCGTGCAATCGGCCTCTGGGGGCACAAGTCCCGTAGCCGCGAGCTCGAGGGCGCACGCCCTGCCGATCCCCGTCGACGCGCCCGAGATCAGGACCCCGTGCTGCACAGCGCCTCCTCGCTCCAGCCCCCGTCGGCACCGCGTCATCGCCGCGGCCGCGCGTGGCGCCATCAGGTGACGCTCGCGGGCGGCGGACGCCCCTTCCCCATCGGGTACGCTTGCCCGACCCTCGGGTTCGCCGGCCGTGCGCCGCCCGCGAGCGTCACCTGATGGCGCCACGCGCGGCCGCGGCGAGGACGCGGTGCCGACGGGGGCTGGAG
>NZ_JAWOAR010000272.1:0-4508 GCF_046498435.1 Longimonas sp.
AGATTGTGGTGGTCGATGACGGATCCGGCCACCCACGAAACGCTGAGCGATTTTTTCATTGAGAAGCTCGGATGCGACGGTGGCCCCCGGGTTGACCTGCAGGCCCGGTGGTATATGGACAGTGATGATCTTTCCTACAATACATGCCGGTGTATAGGCCCGGCAGCACCATAAAGCCAACCGTACCCACCAGAATGAGCGCCAGGAACGATCCGACAAAGAGTTGCGGCGGAGTGATCGATCGCCACCATGACCAGACAGCGTTTTGAGCATGTACGAACAGGCTGGCCACAGAAAATTGGGGCATCAGATGAAGGCGAGCGGTAAAAGAGGGAGCGTTCGACGATAAGAAAGAACGGGGCCGTGTTCAACTACGAACTTGGGCGCGGGACTGTGCTGCCAGCCTGCGGAAGGGTGAACGTAAACGTACTGCCCTCTCCGGGCGTCGAATCGACCCAGATACGTCCGCCATGGGCGTGAATGATCTCCTGTGCGATGGCTAACCCCAGTCCAGAGCCGTCTGGCGCCTGGCTGCCGTCAACCTGAACGAACTTGTCAAAAATCTTCGATTGGTACTCGTAGGGGATGCCGGCACCGTGGTCTTCGACCGAAATATGCACCGACCCGCCAATCGGACGCGCCTCTATCTGAATAGGGCTTCCGGGTTCGGAATAGCGGAGTGCATTGGAAAGCAGATTGGTGAGCACCCAGGTTACTTTGTTGAGATCAGCTTTAACATCGGGAAGCTCGTCAGGCACATCCACATCGAAAGAGATGTCCTTTTCGGCAGCTTGCGTCTTGAGGAGCCCAACGGCCTTCTTGGAGATCAACGGGACAGGAACCGCCGCCCGCTCCATCTCCATCCGTCCCGACTCGATCTTCGAGAGGTCGAGCAGGTCATTCACAAGGTCACGAAGCCGATCGACATCTTCGACGGCGGCTTCAAGCAGCTCGCGGTCGCGGCTGTCGAAGTCCGCTTCGTGGCGTTCGTGGAGCAGGCGCACGCTCATGCCAATACTTGTGAGCGGCGTTTTGAGCTCATGAGACGCCGTTGCGACGAAGTCGGACTTCAGGCGGTTCAGCTCTTGGAGGTCTGTGACGTCGCGTAACAACAGAATCGCGGCCAGCATCTCTCCCGACGGGCTGCGCACCGGGTTGACGATGAACTGGAAGTGCCGTGTATCTTCGTTTCGCTCTACCGTGAATATGTCCGTGGGCTGGCTGGGCGTGGCGGGCTCTCCCGACTCGATTGTTTGCTGAATCTGGTCGAAGATGCGCTCGTTCCGAAGGGCTTCGAGCACATGTTGGCCTGCTACCTGCTGGTGGCTCACGCCCAGTGCCCACTCGGCGGTCGGGTTCAGGTTGATGATGGAGTAGTCGCCGTCGACCACCAACAGCCCGTCGTCGATGCTCTGCAGAATCGCTTCGTTCTTCTGCTGCTCGGCAAGGATCTTCTCCACGTTGAGATCCCGATAGTGCCGGAGTTCGGCGGCCATCTCGTTGAACTGATTAGCAAGACTGCCAAGCTCGTCGTTCGCATCCGTATCAACAGACACGTCATAGTCGCCTGCCGCAATCTTCTGTGTTGCCGTCTGCACCTTGCGGATGGGTCGCACAATGCGTCCAGCTAGAATCACGCTAATGACAAGCCCGAGCACCGTGGCGCCCACCCCAATGCCTCCAACCGACCAGATGGCCCATGTCGCCACGCTCTCGGCCCGGTCCGATGCCTCGACCATGGTCTGCTGATTCAGGTCGCGCAGATCGCCTGCCGCACTTCGCACCTCCTGAAAAGCAGGCATCAGGGCATCGTCGTAGGGACGGTCGCCGTACACGCCCGGCTGCTGGAGGAGTGAATCGAACTGGGCCGTGTAGCGGTCGAACGTCGAGTCGATTCGGGCAAGCACGCGGTCCTCACCCGCGATTGTGATGTTGTCCTGGGCACGGGCCAGCCACTGGGAGACCTGATTCTGGTTCGTACGGAATTGGCGCAGGCCCTGCTCGCGGTCTTGCAGATGCAGGAGCACAGCGCTATCCATCCGCTCCAGGCCGTTGATCATGTTCTCGGCGGCAATGATGCTGCGATAGTTCTCGCTCAAGATCGCCTCCGACGCGCTTCCAAGATTCTGAATGTTCATGAGCGCCCACCCCAAGACAAGGCCCAGCAGGAGCAGCACGGTGCCATTAGCCAGAAGAATTTTCGTGCGGACCGTCCGCATCATGAGCAGAAAAACATTGGGGGAAGACAGAAGCACATGCCGGTGTGAACAGAGGGCTGCTCGTGGTACCGATCATCCAATGAGGCGATTCCGAAGGGCCTCCAAGAACGAGGGTGCGGAGGAAGAATGAGCGCCCCGAACGAGAGCAATGGGCACTTCGGTCGATGCGGCCAGGCGTCCGGCGAATGAGTCTGCAGCAGGCTTGGCCCACGACGCCTCCTGCCCGGCCCCGATGCAGATGCGGTCGCAGGCGGAAGCACACCGATGGGCAGTCGCCTGCACATCCTTCGACACAAGGACGCGCCCTTTGTACTGCTCATCAGATAGGCCCGCCCGGTCGGCCACGTCCCACAAGAGACGATGGCCGCGATGCTCCAGGTCGTCCCGGCTTGTGGTGCCGTCGTCGTGCTGGATGGTGAGCAGCGTCAGGCCCGCAACGCCCTGGCTCTGTGCCCACTCTCGGGCGCGGCGCGCTACAAATGGCGCGTCGGGGCTGTCGGTGATGAAGGCTGTCACGTTTGTCACGCCACCGGATTGGGGCGGCGTGGCGCCGGGGCGAAGAAGCGTCGCCTCGCACGACACCGTGCGTAACGCATCGGTCCACCCAGAATCGGCGTCCGACGTGGCTCCATTCGCACCAGGCCATAGGCCTACGAGGTGCTGCACCGATCGCTCGGTAACGGTGTTTTCGACAACGGCAGCCGCTTGGTGGGCAACAACCACAACGGGGTGCACGTGCAGGCGGCTCTCTTCCAGCGTTTCGGCCAATGCCTCCAGCTGCCATGTGGCCTCTTGAATGCGCTTCTGGTGGACCTCCTCGGCTTGTGAAAGAGCAAGTTGCCAGGGGACTTCAACCGTGGTCAGGAGCAGTAACTCGCTACTTGCGTGGGCCCGCGCCGAGTCCGCAGCAAGCGTTGCCAGCGCACGATGGGCCGCCGTTACGCCGTCGGCTACGGATTCATCCAGCACAGCACACACGCGGTGAGGCATGTCGTCCTCGCTCTCAGCGCGCGACGGGGCGGCGCGCACGGACAGGGAAGAATCATCGTCCGAAGGTGAATCTGATGAAGTCAGCAGAGATGCAGGGCGGTCGATTGGAAACGGCGCATCTTCCTGAAGACGGTCGAGCAGAAGCTGGGCCATTGCGGGGTCTCCATCGCGTGCTACTGCTGCTTCCAGATGCTGACGAGCGGCTTCGGTATTGCCTTCCGCTCCTTCCAGTATGCCCAGCATGGTATGGGCAGCCGGGCGCGTCTCGTCTTGGTTGAGCGCCTCGTTCAGGCAGTGGCGGGCGGCTTCGGTGCGCTGATACCGGAGGTGCCATGTTGCCAGTTGCATCCATTCCTCGTATGGCGTTGCATTGGGCGATGCCGACGGCTCACGAATCACCTGGTCGACGAGCGTGCGGAGGGCATCGAGGCTGATGGGCTTGAGGAGCACATCCACCGCCCCACGCCGCATGGCCTGCACGGCGTTTTTGACGGTGCCGTGAGCGGTTACAATAACGACCGGCAGATCGGGATGCTGGCGACGCACATGCTCCAGCGTCTCCATCCCGCTCAGGCCCGGCATGCGAAGATCGAGCAGCATAAGGTCGTAGTCGGTCTTGTCGAGACGGGCAAGCGCCTCGGTCCCATCCGTAGCGATTTCAACGGTGAGGCCCAGGTCTTCGAGAGCCTGGCGCAGCGTAAGGCGAACGTTCTTCTCATCGTCGACGACGAGAACGCGTGCGGAAATGGCGTTCATAGGAGGCTGGGGGAATGGAAAAAACCCATCGGGCCGTGTCGCACTGAGGTAGGGTTCAAACCGAATGCCAGTTTGGGCAGATACGGCTGTAGGTGCGTTAAGGGCCTGTTCCGTTCATCTTAGCAGGAACCATCGTGCAAGATGCACGATACCTGCGCCTCAACCCATGCAAGATGCACGATGCCCAGACTACGGCGACTCGAAATCAGATCCGCGAGTAACACCGTAATGGATGCGACGTACCAGACCAAAACAAGGAGAGCCGTATCTCTCCACCGACAATTTCCGGTACAACGCGCTGTTTTCTGCTACACATCGCTTCCGGCGTATGCCTGATGCTCCCCACGCCCTTGACACCGCGCTCCGCATCCTGGTGGTGGACGATGAGCCGCGTATCCGCACGGCCCTACAGCACTGCCTGGAGCGTGACGGCCACGCGCTGACGTCTGTAGCCAGTGCCGAGGCTGCGCGCAAGGCGATGCACGAAGGGGCCTACCATGTCGTTTTTCTGGATCTGCGGCTGGGTGCGGAATCGGGATTGGA